>CBDUFM010000063.1:0-9220 GCA_965366325.1 uncultured bacterium | reverse complement strand
CGATATTTTTAGCTGTCTGCATAAAATCAGGACGCTGGCACTGCACACTGGCGAGGGCGTAGAGTCCCATTAATTGGGCATTGTCATACAACATTTTCTCAAAATGCGGCACCCGCCATTCAGCATCGACACTATAGCGATGAAAACCACCACCAACACGATCATGAATACCGCCATCCTGCATCGCCTCTAAAATTGCTTCACTCATCTCGTGCAAACGCGTCGATTCCTCACCGCGATAGGCCAATAATAAAGGCAATAATTGACTCGCGGGAAATTTCGGCTGTGCTTGGCCAAAACCGGGATCTGCTGTTTGATAGGAATTTATACACTGCTGCGCTAAGCGCTGCCATATATCTGTCGCCATCGCCGCAACACTGCGCTCCGACATTTTTTCTAAATGCGCTGTAATATCTGTCGCAGCTTTTTCAATGCGTGCACGATCGCTGCGCCAAATTTGTGTGAACTGACGCAACAAACTACGCCATTGATCATTAGGATAATAAGTCCCTGCAAAAAATGGGCGCCCTTGATGGTCAACAATCGCATGTAAAGGCCAACCACCACGACCTGTGAGAGCCTGCACGGTGTCCATGTAAATTTCATCAACTTCCGGATGCTCTTCGCGATCAACTTTGATGCAGACAAAATGCTCATTCATCTGCTGCGCTGTTTCGACATCTTCAAAACTTTCATGCGCCATCACATGGCACCAATGACAGGTACTGTAGCCAATCGATACAATCACTGGCACATCGCGACGCTTGGCTTCGGCGAATGCCGCTGGCGACCACGCAACCCAATCAACTGGGTTCTGTGTATGCTGCCTGAGATATGGACTCGCAGAGTCCTTGAGCGCATTGCGAAAAGCCGGCTCGCCTGCTGCTTGCTGTTTATCATTCACGGGGCTCAGCTCCTCTTTGTTTACGGGCGTCACGGCTTGCTCATTTGGCTTATCGCCCAAACCGGTCTCCTCAGCACAGCCACACTGCGCAGCCAGCAATACTACATAAGACAGTACCAGACAATGATTTATCCACTTAGGCATGGGCCGTCCTTCTACAGGTAGAGACTAGCATCAGCTTTCGACGCTGCAGAATCCAAGCATACAGCTGTGAGAAGATAGGAAACAAGAGCTTATGTGTGGAATCGCTGGTTACATTGGTCACTTGGACGCTTCGTCGGTCTTACTGGTTGCCCTCGAGCGCTTAAAATACCGTGGCTATGATTCAGCGGGTATTGCCACGCAAATAAACGGTGAACTGCATGTGCACAAGAGTGCCGGCAAACTTAAAGAACTGCAAGACGCTTATGACGAGCAAGGTGGATTTGGTAACTGCGGTATTGCCCACACGCGCTGGGCCACCCACGGCAGTCCGACCAGCGTCAACGCCCACCCACACTGTGACAGCGAACAAAAAATAGCGGTTGTCCATAACGGTATTATTGAAAATCATGAAACACTGCGTCGTGAATTAAGTGATCAAGGCGCGATCTTTATTTCGCAAACTGATAGTGAAATTATTCCGCATTTATTAGCTAGTCTGTACACCGGTGATCCGATTGCCGCCGTCCAAGCGTGCATTAAACGCCTCGAAGGCAGCTACGCCTTTGCTGCTATTTTTGGTGACCACGAAAATAGAATTGTCGTCGCCCGCCAGGGTTCCCCTTTAATTATCGGCAAGGGCCCGAACGCACATTTAATTGCTTCGGACATTCCGGCCTTATTGCCGCATGCACATGAAGCATTTTATATGGACGATGGCCAAATTGCGGACATGCAAACTGATAGCATCGACATTTATGACAGCAACGGACAGGCAATCGCAGCCGCGTTTGAAACCATCGAAATTAATTATAACGCAGTCACCATGGGCGACTATGATTCATTCATGGCCAAAGAAATTGCCGAGCAACCTGAAATTGTGCAGCGCATCATTGAAGACCGGATCGTCGATGGCGGCATTCGAGCTGCAGACGTTGATGTAGACCTCTCGCAAATTCAACACGTTGTTTTTCTTGCCTGTGGCACGAGCTGGCATGCCGCCCTGCTCGGCAAACGTTTTCTTGAACATTACGCACGCATTCACGTTGAAGTAGATATCTCAAGCGAATACCGCTACCGCAATCCGATTGCCTCTGGCGATACGCTTGTTGTTGCGATCAGTCAATCAGGAGAAACAGCGGACACCCTTGCTAGCCTGCGTCTCGCACGGTCGATGTTTATCCCCGTCATTTCCATGGTTAACGTGGTTAATTCAACCATCGCCCGTGAATCCGATGGCGTCTTTCCGCTTTTATGCGGCCCAGAAATTGGCGTTGCCAGCACCAAGGCTTACACGGCTCAATTAACTTCCTTATATTTATTCGCCCTGCAAATTGCTAAGGCCAAGGGCCGTCTAGATGCGGAAGCTGCACAAGCTGCCATCGACACTCTGCTGCCCATTCCTGAACAAATCGCCTCAACACTTAAGCATAGCGAATCCCATGTGGTTGAAGCCGTTGATGTATTAGCGCCAGCAAATGCCACGGCGTTTTTAGGGCGAGGCGGTGAACACGCGACCGCACTCGAAGGTGCACTCAAACTTAAAGAAATTGCCTACGTCCATGCAACTGGTTATCCAGCCGGCGAATTTAAACACGGCCCAATTGCGCTCGTCACCAATCAATTACCGGTGGTGTGTATTTGTCCACAAGGTGCGATGCATGATAAAATGCTCAGTAATCTAGAAGAAGTGCGCGCCCGCGAAGGACGCATTATCGGTGTCGGCCAAGCAAACGATAAACACCTCGCCAAACTCAGCGATCACTTATTCCCAATTGAACTCGCGCAATCCGAATTACTGCAACCGCTCTTAAGCATATTGCCCTTGCAACGCTATGCCTACCACATTGCCCAGCGCCGCGATTGTGATGTTGATCAACCGCGCAATTTAGCTAAATCGGTAACCGTCGAATAAGCGCAAACCGCAGCGCCTAAGATCCCTAGACCTAGACGTCTTCCGGTACGGCCTTCAACACTGGCTGCAAATACGTACGCTTATTCATGTCCGCTAAATCAGCCGCCATGATTTGGTCAATGCTAAATTGATCGTCGCGTAGTTTAATTTCACGATACAGACGATCTGCAATTAACCACAGCATAAATAATTTTTGTGGCTTCACCGCATCCGCGCCGAGCGCAACTAAACGATTGACCGTTTCATTGAGAGCTGCCGGCGATTCAATTGCTGCCTTATCTAAATCACGACGTAAATTAAAGAAATCAATGTCATCCCAGCCAAAACCACCGGTGACCGTAAATAGACTTGCCCAATAATAACACTGCGTTGCTTCTAAAATGTACGGATCGTTATGCGAACCATCCAAGACACCGCAGATCTCTTCCATTTCTTCACCGAAGCGACGTAATAATTTCTCACGATCTTTCTCAATGAGTAAGTTCACTGTGCCGGAAACTTTTTCGCCGTTGGCAATTTGAAAATCACGCACTTCTTCAGCGTGTTCACAAAGATAAGCATAGATAGAAAAGATTCGTTTGGGGCTAGTCATAGTTCAGATCCACAGGTAAGTCAAAGCGCCACATCCTTGGCGCTCGGCCGAATCTGCAAGGCTGCGTACAAGCCCCACTGCGCTAGTCACGTGCTTCTATTTCCCCACGAATGACCTGTACCTTTCCTTTCACGGTTAGTATTTCTTCCGGTGGGTCAATCTGTGCAGGCATCGGGCGCAGCTCATGCTCCACGGCCATAAGTCCCATAACGACCGGCTCGATTTCCTGTGGCACCTCGCAAACCTCGCCCATCAACACTGGCTTAGGCTCCGGTGCCGGCTCCGGCATCACCACGCAAATGTCACCCATAAGATGCTGGGAACCATCTGGATGCTGCTGCGGCTGTTCACCTGGCTGCTCAATGGTCTGGGCACGCGCAGCATCAGGACCATGAATCTCCCCCTGCTGCTCTTCTTGCTGGCATCCACTCATCATCGACACAGCCAACATGGCAGCCATCGAATCGGTCAAGAGACGGTGGCGTCGCCGCTTACCTAGCTGTAGCGTCCCCGACGTATCGGCATGGACGCGCCCACAAATCCCAGTCTGGCAACTCGAGGAGCGCGCGGCTGCTTCTCTAAGCAGCTGTTCTGACTCTGTTTCTGACATACTGGTAAAATCGACCACCTCTTTATCACAGGAAGCACAATGGCGCCCCTGCTCGCTCGGGGTCATGGCATCCCAATTTTCGTGACATGGCTCGCTGATCTTAAACATGTGCTACTCCTCGTCTGGCTTGGTTCTGCATCTTTGACGAGCAAGCCCGCACTGCGGTTCCCATAAAATTGAGTTGAGCAATTCCCTTTTATCGTTATATCATGATACAACGATGGAAGGAACCCACGCATGAGCGCTACTACCCAAAATGATTACATAATCGCTGATATCAGCCTGGCCCCATGGGGTCACAAAGAAATCGCAATCGCTGAACACGAAATGCCAGGACTCATGGCTATTCGTCGCAAATATGCCGGCGAGCAACCCCTGAAAGGTGCGCGTATTGCTGGTTCATTGCATATGACCATTCAAACCGCCGTCTTAATCCAGACTCTCGAAGCCCTTGGTGCTGAAGTTCGTTGGGTCAGTTGCAATATTTACTCAACCCAAGATCACGCGGCTGCAGCCATTGCTGATAGCGGCACACCAGTTTTTGCAATCAAAGGCGAAACCCTGCAAGAGTACTGGGATTACACCCACCAATTATTTGAATGGCCTGATCACTGCGGCCCGAACCTCATCCTCGATGATGGTGGCGATGCTACGTTATTGGTTCACCTTGGCTGCGATGCTGAAAAAGATCCAAGCATTCTCGACAAAGAACCTGAAAGCGAAGAAGAAGCTATTCTGCTGGCTACCATGAAAGCCAAGCTCGCTGCAGATCCTACATTCTACAGCCGCACCAGTGCTGAAATCGGTGGCGTCTCAGAAGAAACAACAACGGGCGTACACCGTTTATACGAGCGCGTTAAAAATGGCTCCTTAAAATTCCCAGCCTACAACGTTAATGACAGCGTGACCAAAAGTAAATTCGACAACCTCTATGGCTGCCGTGAATCTTTGGTTGATGGCATTAAACGTGCAACTGACGTTATGATCAGCGGCAAAAAAGCCGTGATCTGCGGCTACGGTGATGTTGGCAAAGGCTGTGCACAAGCGATGCGCGGCCAAGGCGCCACGGTTTTCATCACAGAAGTTGACCCTATTTGCGCACTACAAGCATGTATGGAAGGCTTCCAAGTCGTCACTATCGACGAAGCGGCCGCCTTTGGTGATATCTTTGTCACAACAACCGGCAACTGTGATGTCATCGAACGCAAGCATCTCGATGCCATGAAACACAATGCAATCGTTTGTAATTTTGGTCACTTCGATTCTGAAATCCAAGTCGCTTCACTCGAAAACGATGCAAACATCAAGATTGAAGAAATTAAAGCACAAGTGGACCACATCATTTGGCCAGACGGCAAGCGTATTATCCTGCTCGCACGTGGCCGTTTGGTAAATCTCGGCTGTGCAACTGGACACCCAAGCTTTGTTATGTCCAACTCTTTTTGCAACCAAGTACTCGCACAAATCGAACTCTACATCAACGGCAAAAACCTCAGCAACGATGTGTTCATGTTACCAAAACACCTCGATGAAGAAGTTGCACGCCTCCACCTGGAACAGCTTGGTGCCAAATTAACGGTCCTCAGCAAGAAACAGGCTGATTACATTGGCGTTAAACCAGAAGGCCCTTACAAGCCGGATCATTACCGCTACTAAATAAAATAATCATGATCACAAAAAAAGGCTGCCGGTTATCGGCAGCCTTTTTTATGCGCCACTGGCATCACGGCGCATGCTCAAGCCATTGCGTAATCATCGTCTCCAAGACTTCTCGGCGAATAGGCTTGGGAATAAAATCACTCATGCCAGCCTGCAAGCAACGCTCCTTATCACCAACCAATGCATGGGCTGTGAGTGCGATAATCGGCGTGCTCTTATTGGAGCTATTTTCACGAATCAATGTCGTTGCCTCATAGCCATCCATTTCCGGCATCTGACAGTCCATAAATATGGCATCATAAGTCGTGTGCTGCGCTGCCGTGTAGGCCTCCACACCATTTTGCACCAGCTCCACCTCACAGCCTAAGGACTCTAACATCCGCGAGGCCACTTTTTGATTCACGATATTATCCTCAGCCAACAACACCCGGTAGCGTTTATCTGAATGCTTCTGGATACGCTCGGTACGCACAGCCTCACGACGTCCACTTGATTTGCCATCACGTTGAATCCGCCGCAATATTTTAGCCAAACTATCATGACGAAGCGGCTTGGTGAGACAATCAACCACGCCGACCGCACGTGCCGCATCAAAGTCCTTACGGTGTATTTTTTCAGACATGTAAATAATTGCCTGTGAATTACAGATATCTTTAATTTTCTGCATAATTTCAAGACCACTATCATTTTGAATATGCGAATCGACTAATACAACATCGTACGGCGAGCGGCCACTTTGGATACTTTTCTGCACCTCGTTTATGCAATCACTCGCATTCGACACAATAGTGAAATCACAACGAAATTCCTTGAGCATTTCAATCAAACTATTTTGCACATTAATATGATCCTCAACGACAAGCACAGAAAATTGACTCAGTCGCTTATCAACATCGTCCTGCGGAACTACACCCAAGACAATATCAAACCAAAAACACGAGCCGTCTCCGAGCTCACTGTCAACGCCAATATCACCACCCATTAACTTAGCCAAACGCTTACAGATCGTTAAGCCAAGCCCCGTCCCGCCATAGACACGTGTCGTAGAAGCATCGGCCTGTGTAAACGCATCAAATAGGCCATGGCTTTTAGCGGGATCAATACCAATACCAGAATCCCGCACATCAAAGCGATAGCGATCAGGGTCATCGGGTCCAAGACCCTCAACCACGCGCACCGTCACTTCAATCTCACCTTGATCCGTGAACTTCACCGCATTCGTTAATAAATTTAATAAAATTTGACGGATGCGTATCGGGTCACCAACCACTTTGTCCGGCACGTCAGCGATAATTTTCGCACTTAATTCTAAACTTTTTTCTTGCGCACGCTCACTCACGATATCCAGCACATCTGAAACCAAGGTACGTAACGAGAACTCAATTGTCTCAACTTCCAGTTTGCCGGCTTCAATTTTAGAAAAGTCTAAAATATCATTAATGATTGAGAGCAAGGCTTCACCAGAGATCATGATGGTATTCAATAATTCACGCTGATCTTTTTCTAAGTCACTGTCCTCTAAAATCTGTCCCATGCCCAAGATCCCATTCATCGGCGTCCTTATCTCATGGCTCATATTTGCAAGAAACTGTGTTTTCGCACGACTATGACCCTCAGCAATTTCTAGGGCATCAACTAATTCCTTGGTCCGGCGCTCCACTTGTTCCTGCAAGCCAACATTAAGATTGCGCAACTCATTATCACGCTGGCGTATAGCCTGACGCATATTATTGAGGGTTTTCGTCAGGGTCCCTATTTCATCTGAATAGGGATCCTGCAACTCTGCGCCGTACTCCCCAGCAGCTATATGTTCGCTACCCAACATCAAACGATCAAAACGGCGCTGCCACCCATTAAACAATATATAGACCATCACTAAACTCAGGCAGCCCGTTAAACCCATCAACAACATGGTTCCAAACAACTGCGTTCGCTCTGCGCCAGATAATGCACTGGTGGAAAAACCCATCAGCACAGCACCGATATTGCGCTCTTGATACTCAACCGGGTCACCCTCATCAAGCAACATATCAAGTGTATCAATTGCGATACTTTTTATTTCTGCCCGCGCCACATAGACTTGATTCGACCCACGCTTAGCCAGCCAATCCTTCCATGCTAATTCATTCGTATAATTATATTCGACAGCTTCACCGGCTTCATCAAGAATAACCGCAAAGAGAATCGCTGGATCTTGACCATAACGTTCTAGCAGACGGGATAACTCATCGCTATCGCCAGCAGACAAGGGCACTTCGCAACCGATAGCTAAATGCTCAACAGCTCGGTCAGCATAACTACGTAAGGCGTCACCACCGATCGCTCGAATATTCCACCACGCAATGCCTAGTAAAGTTGTAAAAATAAAGAGACCAAGGACGGCGATTAATACAACAATTTTATGTCGCATTTTCAGGTTCTGTAACGGATCAATAATACCGAGCATCATTTAAGCCGCCCAAAATAGAGTGCATCTTTTACAACATCACCCTTAAACACCATACCAAGCCGCTTCGCTACATCATTATTTATCGCAACACGAACCTGCGGACCCAAACACTGATGCGTTTCATCATGCTTTTCAATCTGTGGCGGCAGCGTCGATGCAATGCCATCCTCTAGCGCACACAGGTGCTTAATTAAAACGGCCGCCTGTTCACCTTGCTGCTCCGGCTCAACGCTAAAACCAAAGGCTGCACCAGCCTCTACAAAGGAAGCCGAATAAGCACAGACCGGCACACGTTTATCGAGCGCCTTGCGCAGCAAGGTGCGTATGGTACTCACGGTCATCAAACGGCGGTCAGGCACAGTCAGAATAACATCCACACGGTCTTGTAACAATGCCTTGATCACGCGCGCAGCCTGTCGCTGATCACTGATCCCATGGGCCACTAGCTCGCAACCCACAGGCAAAGCCGCGCGCGCCTCAGCAACATAAGCAGGTTCACCATCCGCAGACCAATAGAGAAAACCAATACGTTTTGCCGTAGGCATTAATGCATGTAGTAAACGAAAGCGTTCCGTCATCGCCATATCGGTGCGCACACCCAAAGATGCGTGCCCATCAAACAAACCCCGCTCCTCCGGTTGATTAACCATACAATAAACATACGGCGCATCATCCGGTAAACTCTGATGTAAAAAAGTCGCCGCCGCCGATCCAACAGCAACATAGGTTCCATCCGGATAGGCGTGCCCACCTGCTCGTAGTTGTTTGAGGTCCTGCACAAGATGCACCTTACAGCTTGGCTCGGGCACGCCTACCTTAATCGCCTCAGCCGTTAATTGATAGGGCTCCACTTCACTACTCAGTACAATATGCATGTGATCCAATGCTGATACCTGCACAGCACAACAAGACCAACAGAGCATGGCGAGTAGCCACGATCTCTGATGTAT
>CBDUFM010000062.1:0-9255 GCA_965366325.1 uncultured bacterium | reverse complement strand
AGGGTGCATTCGACTTGTTCTCTCTCTAAACTCGATAATTTATCCTGCATGCTTTGCTTAGACGCTGCCTATTGTCCGTGGATTCGGAGTGCTGGTCACGCCCTGCGCCCGCGCCCGTGGAGTTTTCCGCGGCGTGTCCTGAGCGATTACCTGCTGATTCAGGTATCAGAGGGTCAGGAATGGGTGGCACTTGGATCGGGGCAGCGTCAGGAGCTCAAGGCGGGCGATGCCTATTTATTACCACCCGGCGTGGTGACGAATAAGGGCTGCGATGCCTGGAGTCACCCGTACTGGGTGCATTTTGATTTAATCTATAATCCACAGCGCGAGCAGGCGCCCTTGGCTCCATGTGACCAAGCGTACTTAGATACAGCACGTGAGTCGTGGTTGCAGCCAAGTCCGCGTGAGATTTACGGCTGTGATTTTCCCTTATTAATTCCAGCTGCTTTATTGCCACGGATTAAACAGGACATCGTGCGCATAGTCGAGGCATGGCGTTCGGTAGAATTAACTCAGCGTCTACGTTCGCATCAATTGCTAGCGGATTTTATGTTAGTCTTGGTTGAGCACCTGCGCGGTTCTTTGCAGCATGCAGATAGCGAGGCAGTGCTGCAACACGCAGAGCGCATAGCGCTGGCATCATTGGATGCTGATTTTGGCGTCGCGGCATTTGCTGCTGCTGCCGGCTTGAGTTTATCACGTTTTCATGATGCCTATAAACAGTGGCGCGGTATAACCCCGCTAGCTTTTTTAAGCAATGCGCGGATGCAGCGGGCGCGTGAATTATTACGTGATACGAGCTTATCTATTGGCAGCATTGCCGCGTTAGTTGGTCATCCCGATCCAACCGTGTTTGGCCGCAGCTTTAAACGTGTGCATAAATGCAGTCCGCGTGAATGGCGCAAGCAAAATGTTTAAATTATATGGTTTCGTTGTTGTCGTTTGTAGGAGCCGTTCTTTTTTGATAGCTAGATTTGCTCGGCCAGATGACGGAAAAGAAAATGATGCCGACAACAATGAGTGTTGCCGCAAGAAAGAATCCGTATTCACGATTGTTGAAATACAGAGCAATGATTGCTGATGTAAACACTATCAATTGAAGTATTGCAAGAATGCGCCGTTGTTTTAGGTTATATCTGTTCGCAATATGTGCGATGAGTCGTTGTGCCGCATTTCGTCTAACGGGTCTGTATTGATCAAGTGCTTCGCCGTCAAGCGCAGCACGTGTTGATTTGAGTTTATGTTTCCATTTGTTTAGCGTTGGTAATTTAAAGCAGATGATTATTGTGGCAAAGACGCCAGATACAAAGAGCCCTACGCTTGTGTCGTTTATTCTTCCTAAATAGAAAATGTAAAATCCTGGAATGTAGACGCAGCTACAATGAATGACCATCATTATGGAAATGAATATTCTATAATACCGAATACGCTTTTCCGATAATATAAGATAGCGATGCAGCCGTGTGCGGTACGTGCTCTTGGCAAAGTCTTTGCCATCACCGTTAATTTTTGCGCTGCCACCTGACGAGAATGTTACGTTTGGCGTGCCCATGCGAATCAGGGCTTTAGCATTTGCGGCACCTTGAGCTGACATAACGGTAGTTTAATAAAGAAGGGCCTGTTCACAAGAATTTTACGCATGTATAGATTCAGTCGCTGGTATCGCTGGGCTGTTCGCAGCTGAGCTCGATTGATTGCAGTAAAAAAGCACGAGTGCGTTGATCTGTGCTTATCTTAATCAAGGAAAATAGAGAGGAGCGTTGAAATTGTCTTGTCCAAATTGTGAAAGTACCCGTGTTGTTGCAGGGGAGTGCATTGATCAAGTGGGCCTTGGTGTTGCTTCTGTCTTTCGCTTGAGCAATAGACGCTTTTTTAGTTTTCGGAATCCAATCGTGTCGATGCCGCGCGGCATGCGCGCCTGTCTAGACTGTGGCATTGTATGGGGATCTTTGAATACACAGAAACTAAAACAGATGGTACATCGTTGCGGATCAGCTACACTCAAGCAACAAATGGAAAATAAAGCATGCGTTAAAGAGGTGCTGTAAGATGACTGATCCATTCAAGGCAGAGATGCGCAAGACGCCCGTATGGGCGCGCATCGTTATACTGTTTATTTTATATTGGGCATTTCTTGCTTTTATCTTGTGTATGGGTCGGGACGGCCTTGCTGCATTGTTTAGTTATCCGGCAGTGATTGGGTCAGTCGTCGTGAGTGTGTCGGGTATTTGGACCTACGCTTTTTTCATGCGCCTATTTGATCGCATAAATAAGTATATCTCACGTCCGCATTAACTGAACGCAGTGAGGACTGCAAATTACCAGAATTTCCACCACGGTTTTTTCTGTGGACGCTTGCCTGTTCGCTCGCGACCTGCGTTTGCTGGTCGCGCTGGATTGGGCGCCTGTTGTGTGCTGGCTTCTTGCTTGGACTGCGCATCGGGGCCTGCAACAGTAGGTGTTTCTAATGCTGCGTTGATCTGGGTTTTGGCTTGTGCGATTGGGCCGTCCCATTGGCTGCGGCTTGGATAGCTGATCGTGTCGCGTTGGTATTTATCCCAGATAGCGTTAACGCGGGTCGTAAAGGCGGCGCCTTTTTCTGGGTGGACCATGCTGACAAAATTCGCATAGCCACGAATGGCGGAGAGCACGTGACTTGATTGGCCCCATTTTTTTCCGGCAGGCCCGTCTTTTTCAATTTGAAATAAGACGGTTTTGAAATTCTTGAGCGTTTTACGAGAAATGGATAATTCGTCATTCACGATGAGGCCAGTGACTTCTTGACGTTGGCCTTTGCGGAGGACACGGGTTTTATCAGGGTGGACAGTGAAGCCTTCTTGAGCGACGATATAGGCACAGCGGCGTAGCATTTGGCCGGCGTGCTGCTTGGCTTCATCACTGCCAGAGAAACTGAGATCATCGGCATAACGCGTGTAGGTAAAGCCGAGGGATTTGGCGGCGCTATGTAGTCGTGCATCAAGGGCGCGACAAATAATATTAGTAATTGCGGGGCTGCTTGGTGCGCCTTGCGGCAAGACGCGTTTGTCGGTCGCCATATAATAGGTTTCGCCGTCTAATTCAGTTTCAATTATTTTATGTTCGGAGCAGAGTAGGGCGAATACGCTAGAGATGGCGGCTGAGTAACCAAATGATTTAAACAGACCTTTGATACGCGGATAGTCGATACTTGGGAAAAAATCTTTTAAGTCGAGGTTGATCAGGACGTCTTGCTGCAGATGGGGTTTTGCATTGGTGATTATCGAACGTCCGAGGCGAAATCCGTGTGCCGCTTGATGGAGCTCAATTTTTTCGAGAACATTGTGCAGAATCCATTCTTGGCAGCGTTTCAGGCGCGGCATCGGTGCACTAATATGACGAACGCCGCCAGTTTTCTTGGGAATGTCAAAGCGCTGATAGTGTGTGCTGGTGCTGGCGGCACGGGTGTAGGCCAAGAAGCGTAATTCGTTAACCGTTATCTGCATCAGCGCGGCGAGCTTTTGCATGTCGGCTATGGAATCTAGGCCATTGCTTGTAAGTTTGTCAGTTTGTTCTTCGTACTTATTGAGGTCCTGTGAGACGCCTTTACCAAGGTAGCAAATGGATGTGTTTTGTTTTTCAGCCCATGCCTGTGCTTTATCTATTTTTTCTTGAATGCGGCGTTCTTTAGTTGCTTGGCGCTGTTCACGCGATTCTTTGAGGCGCTTATTGCGCGCTTCTTTGAGCATTTTTTCAGTGTTGCCGAGTTCATTGCTGCGTTTGCTTAAATCACCGAGACGTTTATTTAATTCGCCACGGCGTTTGATGTCTTGCTCTGCGACACTTGGTTTTTCACTTTCGCGGGGCCAAAATCCAAGGCGTTGCATTTCTTCGAGTATGACGGCTTCTTTGCTGCTGCTACGAATGCGGTCATATATTTCTTGGCGTCGTCTTTGGTTAGCCATGTTTGGGCTCCTGGCGTTTCCAAATGCCGCTCTGTGGTGGCCGCCTATCGAATCCCTTCGCTAGTATCGCGCGACTGGACCGTCTCAACTCAAGCGGGACGCCTACCAGTGCATTATTGAACCCAAGGGGTTCACACTGCAATAGTGCACTGGTAGGCATGTCCCGCACAGTCACGAGCGGGCCAGTGAAGCAGTTCAAATCATGTTGCATGAATGGCGATCCACCATTCGGGTTGCAAGGCTGATTCAAGCAGCTGCTGTCAAACTTAGTAAATATTTTTTTAATGAAATGTCGCATGCTAGGTCGCGGCCGTTTCTAGGTTGCGCGTTGCATGCATACGCAGGGCAAGGATGTGTTCGCAGGGTCCTTTGCGCAGGGCATTTTGTTGATGCCAATTACAATCACATACGGCATCGATAATGCGCTGATCTTGATCAAGGATAACTTGCGGTGATTTGATGCCGCCACCTACTTTAATCTGTCCATTGATTTGAATGCGTTCGTGTTGTTCTGTGGTGCTCGTTTTGTAGCGAACCTGGCTAATGGCTTTGTCATTAATAAAGCGCATAGCGTGTTCTTCGCGTTCGTTACTGAAACGTAGTTTGTCCATAGGCAGTGGGCTACTGCTTAATTCGCGTGCGCGGTACACACCTTTGGCCAAATCCCAAATAGCAGAACCTGCCTGTGTGTATTGTGAGAGCGCACCGAGCACCACGCTCCGATCGAGCTGTAATTGTTGTGCAAGCTCGTCTGGTTTAGCGAACCAGGTTTTTTTCAGGGCGTTAAATACTGTCTCGGAGGTTGCTGCATCAACAGCTTGGCGTGGGGCGAGTAAGTCAAAATTGCCAGATGCTGACCAATCATTTGCTGTCCAGCCAGAAAGGCCGAGCGTAAAACGCATGCCATTTAAATGAGCGACGTAGAATGATGGCATGCCATTGCCAAGTAGATGCACGGTAAATGACTGTGCTACGGGAATTAAGCGTTCGAGAATATGAATGCGGCGACGGCCCCAGACACGAATTTCTTGTGCTTCCTTGCCTGTGTAGATGGAGCGCCCACACCGTAATTCGGTATTCCACGGATCGAAACGCATGCGAATGGGTTTGCCGGGCTCTAGTATAAAACGAATGCTACGCGGACCTTTGATTTCTTTTTTGCGGCGAAGGATTAAGCACATGTTGTGAATATCCATCGGATGCAATTCGAAGCTGGCCGCTGGCAGGCTCATGGCGGAGTTAACTTGTAAGAAACCACGGACCCAGGTATCGGGTAAATCAATTTTGACTTCTTTGTGTGCTTCGTCGACACCACTTTGTGCTTCGAATCCACTTGGGTCTACGGTAAACTGGGTGTCTTTGTAGCTGCGTATTTTTTGAAATTCGTTATAGAGATTAGCTGAATAATCCACGTTGGTCGTACCGCAGGCAAACTCGCCAACGTCTTTAAAGTGATCGTAATCAACGCTGAGGCGGCCGTAGCTGGATTCATCTTGGCTAAAGCATTCAAAGAATAATTCATCAGGGTGTACCGTGATCACCGGATCAAGGACCATCCAGTAGTCCATGTCCGTTTTATAGAGGTAATCAAAGTAGCGCCTTTGGGCATTATAAAATGGCCCCATAACACTTTGTCGGCGATCACTAATGTCTTTGATCTCTTGGCGGATCTCTGCTATTTCAGCTTTGAGTGTCTTAGATTGTGCGGCAATATCGGCCCAATCGATAAGCTCTTGTTTGGCCAACCACGCCTTGTATTCAGTTTTGTCTTTTGGTTGCCAGCGTAAATCGGAAACCACAACATCATGTAGTGCGGAAATCGCTTCTCTGAATGCAATGCCATTATTCAGTTTGCCATGAAAGTAGGTAGGGTCGCGCAGCGTGTCAGGTATGAAATTCATGCTGCTAGCGTTGGCGTCACTCGATACAGAGCTGCTGCCAGCGTAATTGTATTTAAACTCCATGACGCAACTCCGCTGTTTTAGTTATCAGGGGAAGATCTAGGTCAGGAAAGGCTTGCTGGATGCTGAGCATGTGTTGCAGGATTTGTTCTTTATCGGTGATGGCATTGGTTACGGATTGACGTGTAAGAATGCGGGCAACGAACAACGCTGCATCTTTGCTCTTTGCGGCTTCTTGGCTTAAAAAAGCGAGGACACGGTCTTTGGCCAGGCGACTTTTGTTGACCTGCGATAAGACCGTCACGAAATATAATTCGAGTTCTTGTAAGTGTGATAAATTGTCGACAGCAAACTGGTTGAGGTAATTGGTGCAATGTGTTTGTATGCTGATCGCTGGGTGCTCGCTTAGTTTGAGCATGAATTCCACACCATGCTCGGCCTTGAAGTGTTTGTTGAGTAAATCGCGGCCGTACTGTTGTACATCGGTTTGTACATGGTCACATATCGCCACCAATTGCTTGGGCATGAAATCATTCGCATCGAAGCTGTTAAATAATTCCTTAGCAAAGTTGCGACTATCTTCCCAGCTACTGGAAAAGAGTATGATGGCATGATCCAGATCATGTTTAATCCGCTCGATTTGTTCTTGGCATATTTGCCAAGAAGCTTCGCGCACCGAGAGAATTTGATGATGCGATAATTGCGCTATTTCTTTCACACTCAGATCCGCAGGATTAACATTGCTACTGAGTAAGAGGCCACCGATTTCTTGTGCCGGTTTGGAACGGGAGCGGAGTAGTTTCCACACTAATGCGCTGGAGATATGTTTCAGGTGTTGGCTGAAGTCTTCGCGTAAGAGCAGGGCTGTATGGCTTGGTACGCCATCTGGGGCACCGCTTTGTAAAAGGGCTTCAATAAAGGCCGAGCCTAATTCGGCTGCAAAACTAGGATCATTTTGAATTAAGCGCTGCACGCAGGGGCGAATCGCTTGGCGGATATCTGCAAGTGGATGTCGACTCATCGAGACGAGTGCGTCACCGTTGCTTTTCAGCACCTGGTCAGGTAATTGGCTGATGATGCGAACGGCCGTTTCGCGCACTGCTGCAGCGGAAGAGGCGAGTAGTTTTTGTAAAATTTCAGCGGGGGGATTTTGTGAGAGTGTTTTGTGACGGATGACACATTCGCCGGCGAGGCGATGGAGTTCTTCGCTTTCTGAATCAAGCAAATCGATGATAACGTCACTGTTCATTTCTTGCATGGGGCGTTCAAATACGGTAATCAGTAATTGGCAAACGTTCGCAAGTGCAGGGTGCGTATTATTTTCTGGCGCCAATAGTTCAGCAATGATGCGCATGAAGAGCATCGTGCTATCGTCACTGGATAGGATTAAGGCCTGTAGCTGACCCTGCATGCACAGGATGGTGTCTGTTTGCGGGCTAAAAATAAGATTAACTAAAACATCAGGTACCGTTGCTAGGTGTAGGCGCTGCTCTTCAATCCAAACATGGGCGCGTTTGCGTGCTTGATCGAGCCGGCAATGTGCGAGGGCACAGATAAGATCAAAATTAGGATGGGCAGCATCGTAGCGCTTAACGGCCAAGTCAAAGCCAAGCGTGTTGGTGCAGGCGTAGTTGGCATTGAGCAGGTGGATGATATCCGGAATGCTGAGGCTGTCGCAGAAAGGCTGATTACTGTTTAAAATACGACAGGCAAATTCATGAATTATTTCACAATGACTGCGCGAAACGAGCGAAATAAGTGCCTGTGGGTGTTTGTCCCACAGCGTCGCATATAATTCGTGGCGTTGCTGTTTGTCATCGGCAAGATTCGTGGGTAGCGCTCTGTGTGTGTTGTTTTTACTGAAGTCTGGATGCGCGCCGTATACAATGTGATTGAAGGCCCAGTATTTTTCCCAGGCGTAGGTTTCTCTTTCCTCATATCGCCGTGCTTGATAATTGTAAGCATAGAGGTGACGGGCATCTTTATTGTCATCGGTGAAGGGCGCTAATATATCGCAGGCATGCTGGCAATAGCGCGGATCATCAATGTCGGCGAGGCGTTTAATTTGTCGCCATGCGCGTTTATTGAGGTAATCTTTGGTCTTGGCGGTGAATCCAAAATTACGTCGTGCGTTATCCTGCGCTGATTGCCATGGATAGTAGGCAAAGCCAGGAGCGCTAGTGCAGACACGATGGTAAATGATGCCAGCGACGGCTGAGTCATCACGGAATTCTGCGGCTTTAAGAATGTGACGAATTCTTCTAAAGTGTGGTCGTTGAATACTTGGCATTTCTTGCAGACAGTGAACGAGCGTGGCGCGGTATTCGGCTACATGATCGAGGGTGTAGAGCAGTTCGAGAAAACCGGGATCTTTATTTTCAGCCAAGAGCGCTAAGCAGATTTCGGCCATATGCGGTGTTTCGCTGGGATGTTGTAATTCAGTAGGCAGATTGATAATGAGTTTTTCTGCGAAGCTGGTCCACTGTGGATCTAATGCACGGCGTGCTTCCATGGCTATGCGCCGTAGTTTCGGGCTGGCGTCGTTGTCGATTAAAACCGCCTGTATGTTTTCTAGCGCAGTGCCACCAACCTTGCCGCAACGTCCAAGAGCCCACAGAGCGCAATAATCGAGCATTTCATCACCACTGCCGATGAGACCCGTGATGACTTGTTCTGCTTCTGTGATGCGTAATTCGCCAGCGCGCCATACCGCTCGGCTTAATCTCCACTCGGCATTTTTACTACTGCCTGCTTGGAGGCGCCGCAGAATGGCCTGTTTGTGAGCGGCGCTAATAAGTGCGTGCTCTGTTTCATTATTGGAATCGGCTCGCTGTTCTTGTGCGTCAGCCTCAGGCTTCGTGCTTGGCACGCCTTCTTGATAACCTTTTTGTGTTTTAGAAGACACCAACTTGTCAAAAATAAGATCGGCTTCTTGGCGAGTAACTGGATTAGTGGTCTTGCTGCCTTCTTTGAGCTTACTGCCACGACGTCCGTAGCGAAAATTAACCACGTATTGATCGGCGGCGACTTCACAGAGGTCGACTTCGTAAACTTTATCTGACTTGCCTTCTTGGAAGGACAATTTGATTTGTTTAACTAGTTTCAACGTTTCTCATCATCTAGGTGGACAAAGTCTTCAGATGCTAGTTCTGAAATCTTGGGGGTCAACAAGCCTCAGAGAGTATGCCGGAAAGATGTAGCAGCAGCTTGATAAGACTGGATGTCGAAATGGGCCTTTCTGGGCTCTGTGCTAACTTGCGCAGCTCGCTTCGGTGATGCGGTATAACGGTATCGTTGCAGTGCTGCGGCTTCTGCGCTGTAGGATGAGATGCATGGCTGCCCGCTGCGTGGCAAAGGAGGCATACCTAATGATTAGTGTAGAACACGTGAGCTTTAGCTATGACGTGAAGCCG
>CBDUFM010000061.1:0-9370 GCA_965366325.1 uncultured bacterium | reverse complement strand
ACATTGTCGTTGGCCTCGTCATCTTCTTAATTCTCGTCATTATTCAGATGGTGGTGATCACCAAGGGTGCCGGTCGCATCAGTGAAGTCGCCGCACGTTTTACCTTGGACGCGATGCCGGGCAAACAAATGGCCATTGATGCCGACTTAAATGCCGGATTAATTTCAGAAAAAGATGCGCGTGAACGCCGTGAAAAAATTGCTTCCGAAGCTGAGTTTTATGGCTCTATGGATGGTGCGAGTAAGTTTGTCAAAGGTGACGCGATAGCAGGATTAATCATCACCTGCATTAACTTGATTGCGGGCATTATTATCGGCATGACTTCACTTGGTCTTGATTTCGGTACTGCCGTTGAAACGTTTTCTGTGCTTACCGTTGGTGATGGCCTTGTTTCTCAAATACCATCACTTCTGATTGCTATCGGTTCTGGTATGCTGGTCACCAAGGCACGCAGCGACAGCAGCATCGGTCAAGAATTACCAAAAGAATTTTTCGTCAAACCAAAAGCTATCGGCGTTGCCGCCACCATGACCCTCATCCTTGGCTTGGTTCCGGGCATGCCTTTCCTTCCTTTTGCTATCATCAGCGCCGCTTTATTCATCCTCTATCGCAATGTTTATAAAAATGATATTGAAGAGGCGTCGATTCAAGCCAAGCAAGAGCACGACGAACAAGAAGAAGCTGAAGAAAAAATCGAAGATCTCATCGTCACTGATCGCATCGGTATTGAAATCGGCTACCGCCTAATTCCACTCGTCGACAAAGAACGCAACGGTACTTTACTCGACCGCATTACCTCGCTGCGCAAACAATTAGCGCGCGAGCAAGGTTTATTAATTCCACCAATTCGACTCAAAGACAACATTCAACTCGGCCCCAATACCTATCGCATTATTGTGTACGGCAACGAAATTGCATCGGGTGAATTAATGCCCGATCGTTTACTCGCCATTGACGGCGGCGCAGTCGCAGGGCCCCTTCAGGGTATCGAAACCAAAGAACCAGCATTCGGTCTCGACGCGGTTTGGGTTGAAGCCAGTCGTCGCAGTGAAGCAGAAGGCTTTGGTTACGCGGTCACCGATCCGGCCTCAGTCTTTATCACCCACCTCACACAAATACTCAACAAACATGCGAGCGATATCCTCAACCGTGAAGATGTCCAAACCATGTTAAATTCAATGAAGCGTGATGTGCCAGCACTGGTTAAAGACGTTGAAGAAAACGTGAAACTTGGTCAGGTACAAAAAGTACTCGCTCTCTTACTCGATGAGCAAGTGCCACTTAATAATCTTGAGAAAATTCTCGAATGCATTAGCGATGAACCTAAATCCGATCCAGCAGCATTAGTTGAACACATCCGTATTCAATTAGGACCGAGCATCGTTCGTAAATTCACCGAGAACAACACACTCTTTGCCATTATTTTTGATCCCGCCACTGAACAACGTTTCGCCCAAAGCATCATCACCGCCCAGCAAGGCAGCGGTCTTGGCATCGCTCCAGCAGAAGCATCGTCTCTGGTTGATAAGCTCGGTGAACTGATTCAAGAAGCATCTGTACAGGGCCACGAGGCGTGTCTGCTGTGCACCGCACCGCTACGCCGACACTTGCGTCAAATCGTTAATCGCTTTTTACCAGATTTGCCAGTCGTTAGTTATTCAGAACTGGGATCTGGCATTCAAGTAGAAGTACTCGGAAACATTAATTTAAGTGGACAACAGCCCGAAGCACAAGTCCAACGCAGTACCTGATCGACCATGAATAGTTTGTACACTCGTAAAAAAGGAATCTCGCCATGTTGATTCGCAGTTACACCGGCCGCAGTATGCAAGAGGCACTCGAAAAAGTGCGCCAGCAATTAGGAGAGCAAGCGCTCATCATTGAAACGCGTTCAATTAAAGAGCCCGGTCTACTCGGCAAGAAAACTGGCTATGAAGTTATTGCAGCCATCGACAGCGCAGAACAACGTGACCCACCAGCACCACGCACCAGCCACCAATTACAAGCCCTGCGCGAACGCCCTGCCCATATACAAGGCGAGTGGCGGCCGATCCATAATCCAAAATTAGATTCGTATGTCGCGACGATGGACAAACATTTAGAAGAAAGCACACAGCAAAACACAATACCAAGCGCAGCGCCAAGCGCGCTCAGCAACCAAGCCGCAGCACTAAGCGCCGCCGCCGAGCAAGCCAAGGCCCTCAATCACAATGATCATGATTTAATTTCACATGAACTGTGCAGCATCCGCCGCCAATTAGCGCGACTGGCCACTGGTCACGAAATTCCAACAGCGCATCTCGGCGAAGAACTCAGCCAGCACCTGAAAGAACTCGAATTACCCGATGAAATAATTGGCGAACTCGATGATGTTATTGAGCAAGCTGGTGATCGTCTACCCGCGGAGAAACGTGAAGATTTCATTAAACGCTTTCTTAATAAAACCCTCGACTGTTCACACCAATTACAATGGGAAGATTGCAAGAATATAATCATCGTTGGACCAACTGGTGTCGGCAAAACAACGACCTTGGCAAAAATTGCTGGGGACATGGTCTTAAACCATAAACGCCGGATTGCGCTGGTCACCATAGACACCTACCGTGTCGGTGCCGCAGAACAATTACAGGCCTACGCTGATTTGCTCGACGTACCCTTTGAAGTTGCGCAAACTCCCGCACAACTGCAACGCATACTCGAACGTTTTGAAGACTACGATCATGTACTTATCGATACCGCCGGACGCAGCCCTGCCGACAGCACCAAAGTTCAGGAATTAAAAGCGTTTTGCCGCGCTGCCAAAAACTGCGCGGTTATGCTCGCCATTAGTGCCACCAGTGGTCGCACAGAATTTGCTGCGGTTATCGAGCGCTTTTCTATACTCCCGATTGAATTATGCGTCCTCACTAAAATGGATGAACTCGAAAGTCCAGGACGTCTCTTCGGTTGCATTCGTCGCCATCGCTTACCCGTGCACTTAATTACCGATGGCCAAGAAGTACCGGAAGATTTACGCATCGCTCAAAACCAAGACTTTGTTAATCCACTCTTCGCCACACACACTACGAAGACCATGCATGCCTAAGCCAGAAAGTGTTCCAGTTTATGTTACTCGATTCGCTCGTTACGCGCAGCAAGCAGACCACGATGCCTGAACAAAACGATCAAGCCCAGCAATTGCGCCAACGCGTGCAGGACCAGCAATTATCACAGGCTCTGGCCCTGCCTAGCATCGCCATAACCGGCGGCAAAGGCGGTGTCGGCAAGACCTGCATTTCGGTCAATTTATCAATTGCCCTCCAACAATTACATAAACGATCTTTGCTCGTCGACTTAGATCTTGGCCTTGCTAATGCCGATATTCTACTTGGCTTAAATCCGCGCGAGACGCTTTTTGATGTCGTCACCGAAAAAGTTTCGCTCCAGCAATGCATCGCCACGCATAACAGCGGCCTCGAATTTATACCGGCTGCAAGCGGTCGCGAAGAACTTACACGTCTCAGCCACAAAGATTTCCTGCACTTAATCAAAGCCCTACAGGAGCAAAGTAAGAAATACGATATCAGCATCCTCGATACGGCTGCTGGTATCAGTCGTGAGGTCACTACTTTTTTACGCTGCGCAAAAAAAATCGTCGTTGTCCTGACACCGGACCCCACCTCCATGACCGATGCCTACGCCTTAATTAAAGTTCTAGAGCAACAAGAACCCGGCAAAGACATTCACGTCCTCGTTAACCAAGCACAGCATGAAGAAGAAGGCCTGCTTATCTTCCAAAAAATGCGCAAAGTCTGCCAGACCTATTTACAGCGCGACGTCGCCTTCATCGGCCACGTTCCCCGTGACCGCTGCGTCACCGACGCCATTCGCTCTAGAAAACCATTTGTATTGAATCCCGATTCACGGGCAGGCGCCGCTATTAAAAGCATCGCCATGCGCCTAAAAAATGGTTGAATATAGCGACTGTCTTTCTGCACCTAGCTGCATCGCATATTAGGACACGCGACGATGCTCCGATTCAACACTTAGCATATGATCACATCATTAATGTAGACTTTATAAATGCATGCATTTTCGAAGCCAAGTGCTATTAACATTACTCATGGAAATAAATGCCGCATCGGAGTTCAGCGCACCCAGGAATTACGCGCCCATTGCATTCGTCATCAAAATTAATACCCACAAACACCGCGCTCATGCCAAACGCAGTCCATGCACGCATGGGATTTTTGCGGAGAAGCAGTCGGCGTAAAATAGAGAGCCCTCAGCCAAATATCTTGCTTGCCAAGATTTTAGGAATCGAGATAGGCGTAGGATAAAAAATAATGCAACATGTTGCTTTTATCCGTAGCCGTGCGAGATGACGTCATTAAAAGTGACAAAGCGAAGCTAAGGGGCCCGGGGAAGTATTCCCCGAAACGAACGCGTGCGCCGAAACTAATCTAGATCCTTAACATTATCCAACTCATGCTCCCAATCGATTTCCTCAGCATCAGGCCACAGGTGATCAAGGTCGTAATATTCACGCATTTCTTCGGTGAAGGCGTGGACGATCAGACCATAACAGTCGATCAGACGCCAGCCCGCTTCACCTTCAACAGGGACATGCGGAATGTTATGACGCTTGCAGAAGTGGTAGACCTCATCAATTAAGGTCGTGGTTTGGCGCTCACTACGGCCGTTGGCGAGGATGACGTAGTCAAACAACGCACCTTCTGGCAGTTCCAAGAGGCGCATTTCCTCCGCGCCCTTGTCGTGCATTTTACGACAGGCATGGATAGCGAGTTCTTGGGTATCAATAGTAGTCATAGGGTCCTAACTGGGTCGGGGATGCTAACTAGCTAGACCACAAGTCAAACTGTACTCTTGTTTCGAGTAGCCAAACAGCCTTGCCTTTAGGTGCCCAATCCCACATTGGGCAGCCCAAAACGGAGAGAACTGAAATGAACAAACTTTGCATAGATCAATGCGATTTAAACGGCAAACGCGTATTAATCCGCGTTGACTTCAATGTACCGATGAAAAACGGCGCGATTACCAACCCTGCGCGCATCGTTGCCGCCCTCCCTACGATCCAACATGCCCTTGATAATGGCGCTTCTGTAGTCTTGATGAGTCACCTGGGCCGCCCGAATGGCGCTGTTACACCTGAGTTCAGCCTCAAGCCTGTTGCTGCCCAACTGCAAGAGCTACTTGGCCGCGATGTCAGCTTCCTTGCTGATTGCGTCGGCGCTGAGACCGAAGCGCACTGCGCTGAGCTTGCAGCCGGTTCGGTTGTCCTGCTTGAGAACCTCCGCTTCCACATTGAGGAAGAAGGCAAGGCCAAAGATGCCGACGGCAACAGTGTCAAAGCTGACCCGGCCAAGGTCGCAGCCTTCCGCGCTAGCCTGAGCAAACTCGGTGACGTCTACATCAACGATGCCTTTGGCACCGCTCACCGTGCACACAGCTCTATGGTTGGCGTTGACCTACCCGTCAAAGCTGCGGGCTTCTTAATGAAAAAAGAACTCGAGTATTTTGCCAAAGCACTCGACAACCCACAGCGCCCATTCCTTGCCATCCTTGGTGGCGCCAAGGTGAGCGACAAAATCTTGCTTATTGAAAGTCTGCTCGACAAGGTCGACGAAATGATCATTGGTGGCGGCATGGCCTACACTTTTAAGAAAATTGTCTACGGCGTAGAAATCGGCAACAGCCTCTTCGATAAAGAAGGCGCAAAAATTGTTGAAGACATTCTTAAAAAAGCCGAAGCAAAAGGTGTTAAAATTCATCTACCCTGCGATTATGTGACTGGCAATAAATTTGGCGAAGACTCAGACGTTAGTGCTGCCGATGATGCAAGCGGCATTCCTGATGGCTGGGAAGGTTTTGACTGCGGACCGAAATCACGCGCCGCAAATGATGAAGCCATCAAACGTGCAAAAACAATTGTCTGGAACGGCCCACTTGGTGTATTCGAAATCAAGAAATTCGCCACCGGCACCGAATCAGCCATGCACACTGTCGTCGAAGCAACAGCTCATGGCGCCTGTACCATTATTGGTGGCGGCGACACTGCGACTGCTGCGAAAAATATGGGCACCGTTGATAAAGTCAGTCACGTGTCCACGGGCGGCGGCGCTTCACTCGAATTACTGGAAGGCAAAGTCCTACCTGGCGTTGACGCGTTACAGGACGCATAAGTACAGATGATACGCATCCCATCCTTTGCGCGGCTCGCCATTTGGATATGCATGTTTTTCCTTGTCCTCCTCCTGTTGTTTCTCGAACCTCCGGAACGGAAACAACTGGATGGCACGGACGCTGCACGGGCACCACTACCCATAGAAACACTGCAGTCGCGCCTTGGAACGGATGCTGAATTTTCTAGCGATATTGCCGCACTCGGTGCGCAAAAATTAGCAAAACGTATTTATCTACTCGACGCCCAACAACAATTTACCGGCCTCCTTGCTTGGTGGCATGATGGCCAACAAGAACGCCTCAGTTATTTTGCTGGGCTTGATGAAAACTGGACCGACAGCAGCATTGCGCTGCTGCGGGCTTTAATGCACAACAAAATCCACGTAATGAATTTTGAAGGTGATGGTGACATCGGCCAGCGCCTGACAGATTTTGCGCAACCCTCTGACAGCCTTCCCGCTGGATGGACCCTCTTACTGCGCAATTAAATTCCCGCTCGACACGTTAATAGACTATCCTCTTTTGCGAATTGGAACACAGATGAACGACAACGCACAACAACACATCCTCGTCACTGGTGGCGCTGGCTACATCGGCAGCCATACCGTCCTTGAGCTCCTTCAAGAAAACACACGCGTCACGGTCGTCGACAACCTCGATAATTCCTGTGAAGAAAGCTTGGCACGCGTCAAACGATTAACCAATAAAGATGTCGCCTTTCATAAACTAGATTTACTCGATCGTGAAGGCCTCAATAGCTTATTTGCAGAAAACACCTTTGATGCCGTTATTCATTTCGCTGGATTAAAATCAGTTGGCGAATCCGTTAGCGTGCCGTTGCATTATTACCACAACAATATCACGGGCACCCTCTACCTCCTAGAGTGCATGAAGGCACACAATTGTTTTAATATTGTTTTCAGCTCATCGGCAACTGTTTATGGCGATCCGCATACGGTACCCATTACCGAAGATTTTCCTCTACAGGCGACAAATCCCTACGGACGCACAAAACTATTCATCGAAGAAATCTTACGCGATCTTTGCATCAGTGACGAACGATGGAAGTGCATTTTATTACGCTACTTCAACCCCATCGGCGCACACATCAGCGGCTGGATCGGCGAAGACCCCAATGGCATTCCCAACAATTTGATGCCTTACATTATGCAAGTAGCAGTCGGACAGCGCGAAGCGCTCAATGTCTTTGGCAATGATTACGACACCAAAGATGGCACTGGGGTACGCGACTACATTCACGTCGTCGATCTCGCCCTTGGTCACCTTGCCGCACTGCGGAAAATCCCACAAATTGAAGGCTGCAAAGCGTTCAACCTCGGCACAGGCACGGGCTACTCTGTTCTGGAAGTGCTCGCCGCCGCAAGTCAGGCCGCGGGCAAAGACATCGCGCATAAGATTGTCGAACGCCGCCCTGGTGACATCGCGGCCTGCTTTGCCGATCCCACAGAAGCCAAAACGGAACTTGGCTGGTCAGCAGAACGCGACCTACAAACCATGTGTGAAGATAGCTGGCGCTGGCAGTCGCAAAACCCACGTGGCTATAACACCGATTAATGTCAAACAGCACGCAACTTTCACAACAAATGCACAAAAGCCCCCTTGTAATAAGCACAAGGGGAGCATAGACTTACAATTATGGCAAAAGCAAAGGCAACAGATAAAGCGCAAAGAGCAACAACGATTTTCGTTGTTGTCATGGTCCTCATTATTGCGTGGTTTGTTGCCCCCTTATTTGCACCCATGTATAGACTCCTTTACGTCGATTTTATGAAAGAGTCGATCCGTTCAGGCATACCTGTTGAGGAATTAAAAAAAGAATACGAGGTCGTCGTTTTTTATAACCCACGTGGAAATGATGACCGCGATCCAGCGGGCTGGTCGATCATGGATACGGTGCCCGATTGGTTTGAATCAAGCACAGATGCTTGGAAAAAAGAAGACGAACTCGATGTCGCCGTACGCTGTAAATTAATTAGCGACCGCACTGGCAAGCCACCGAGCACCGTCTTTATTGGCAGCTTTCCTCGCGACCGCTATTATAAATGCAAAGTATGGCGCTTTAAGCCTGGCGCTCTCGAACAAGAAAGCCCACGCCCAGTTATTCTATTCCAAGCTGACACTTGGGAAAAACTCGACCGTGGCATCGTCTTTGGCTACAATGCCGGCGGCCGCATATTTGAAGACATCGATGAAATTACCGATGAATATGATGACTACTGGCTACCACCAGATGCAGAAGAGGAGTTCGAAGAAGAATTTCCTGAAGAAGCAGAGCCTGCTCCAGTTGAAAGCACAGACGAGTCAACAGCTCCTGAAAAACCTGCCGTGCCCTAGGCCAGCAATTTCATTTTCGTGAATTCCACCAGCTCTTCTTTTGCCCCTGACGATACCATCATTGCCTGCGCTTCGGCTGCAGGAGCTGAGCAGGCCATCCTGCGCCTCAGCGGGGCTGAAAGCAAACTACGAGCCGCCCAAGCTGGCATCCCGATTCCGCAAGAGCCATGGACAGCAACCGACACCATCTGGTCGATTGGCAGCACTGATATCCCCTGCCGCGTACTCCTCGCCGCCGCACCGCGCAGTTTCACTGGCTACGATTGCCTAGAAATCTGCATTCCGGCGGCACCGGCCGTCATTGAATTTTGCCTACACCATTGCCATCAACAGCAGATCCAAGCTGCGGGACCAGGGGCCTTTTGTCGCCAAGCTCTCGCCAATAAACGCATGCACCTCGATCAAGCAGAGGCTATTTTAGCGCTCACTCAAGCCAGCGATATTGCCGCAACCCAAGATGCACTCGCCAGATTGCGTGGTGCGCTCTCCGCCGAGATAGAACCAATGCGCCAGCGGCTCATTCACCTGCGTGCCCAAGTAGAGGTAGGCCTCGATTTTCTCGAGGAAGATGATGTACGTGCCTACGACCCAGCCGTGCTCGCTGGCTTACTGCAAGATCTCAAACGTTTAATTCAAAAATGGCAGCGTGCTGCGGTCAGTGTTGGCTCTGATCCGCTTGTTTGTCTCGTTGGTCGGGCAAATGCTGGAAAATCAGCACTCTTTCAAGCTCTCTGTGGTGCAGATGTTTTAATTAGCGAACAAGCTGGCACGACGCGTGATTTCCTGCAAGAAGATTGGGACTGCCACGGTCGCCGCGTCCGCCTCATTGACA
>CBDUFM010000060.1:0-9431 GCA_965366325.1 uncultured bacterium | reverse complement strand
CAAAGACGCGGCGAGCTTGCTGGGCATTGACTAAATTCATATCTAACTCGCCTGGATTGGCGACAGCAGCGAGAACGGCCTTTTTAGTGATTTGATTAAAGGTCACACGTTTGTAGCTAAAATTGGTGGCCCCCAGCAACTGCATAATATGCCAGCCAATCGCTTCGCCTTCACGATCAGGGTCAGTTGCGATGAGTATTTCATCGGCGCCTTTAGCGAGGCGCTTTAACTGCGTCGCCATATCTTGTTTGGTCACAATATAATTGGGAGTAATGTGCCCGTCTTCAAAGCGTACGCCAAGGTCACCCTTGGCTGGCAGGTCTCGAATATGCCCGAAGGACGCACCAACATTATAGCCGCTACCGAGAAAGGAGCGGATCTTTTTGACTTTATTGGGCGACTCGACGACGACTAATTTCATCCAGTATCCAGCTTCAAAGCCATGGCCCGATGTAAACAGTCAGCTCACTGTCTAAGGGCTGAACAGCGAGCGTGCTTAATAATAAGTCGTGGATTGGAGAACGAGATCAATGTCTAACTCTGCAAGTGCCTTCTGTGTCGTAGCAGAGGGCAAGTTGACTTCCTTGGCGAGGCGACGCACAGTCCAGCGCATAGCGCCTTTGGGTGGTTTGCTGACCAGTTCTTTAATCTCGTTGAGCTTGTCCGAGGTTAGCGAACTGCGTGGTCGACCTGCAAGCTCACCATAATTGCTCACCTTTGATTCCATATTTTCGCCAGTCCAGCGACCGCGCCATTTGACGACCGTATTCTCATGGACGCCAAGTTTCTCGGCAATTTCGCGATTTTTTAAGCCCTCAGCCAGCAGCAACACAATTAATGAGCGGCATTTCTCTTTTTCACTGCTCAGTGGGCTGGAGGCAATACGCTTTAATTCATTCCGCTGACTGGTACTTAGAATGACCTGACGACTATCCGAGGGCATAAACACTCTATCCTTATCTGGGCGGCCTAACTGAGCCAGAATCGAGTGTAATAAAAAATAGAGATGGTCAATCGGCGCTTAAATATGTGTGGTACTTAGCCACGTGCTTAGGACGTGCCTCAACTATAATGCTTGTCAGGGTAAGTGATTGACAGGTATAATCATGTCCCAGACTACGCAGCCCGTTTATAACACATTTTTTGTATACATCAATCAGGCGAAACCGATATGTTGTTGTGTGGTAGGCTGTTACTCTGTTTTGTTGTGTTGTGTTTATCGCAACAGGCGCTGATTGCGAGTGAAGTGGATGGTCATGTTAATGCGCAGTTAAACGGTCTTGTGGAGGGTACAATATCTGCAGCAGAGAGTGTCAGTATTCTCCGTAATTTAAAAGGGAATGATCGCTTACTTTTTATGGCCTTGATGTTGGAGGTCCAGGAGACGCCGGAAAAGCGGATTGCATATCTACTTCCGCTACTGCACAACCGTCGTGAACTGGCCGCGAAAGTATCTGAGGCAGTTTGTTCTCTTGCCGATGCATTAATCACCTCAGGAGATGTGGTGCAGGCAGAACAAATATTGGCCCTGCTTCCTTCTTTGCGTTCGGTGCTCGTACAAGCAGATGTGTATACAGTTGAGATGGCTTTGGCATTGCAGCGGAGGGACTTTGATGGAGCAACTAATTTGAGCCGCTCCGCGCGGCATGCATTAAAGCGAGCTGTTCCTGATCTTGCCTATGCCAATTGGCACAGTCGTTTACTGGAGCGTCGTCTGAAGCGGCTAGAGAGAAAACTGTCAGATGCGCGGGCTGAAGACCTTGGCGGCCCAGCATATCTGGCGTGGATTCGCGCGGAACAAGACAGGCGTACAGAATCTTATCAAGCGTTAATCGACACTTTTTCTGAAACACTGTTTGCCTCTGCTGCTCGTCTAATACTTGCACAACGAGGGCAGGATAAAGGTGCCAAAATATGTTTGGAGTATCTAAATCAGCAGAGACAGGAATTTCAAGGACCGTTGGCTGATCAATTTTATATGCTTGCAGGTGATGCATATGTAATGTTGGGCAATTTAAAGGATGCAAGGGCGCATTACTCTAAAGCGCTCAAGGCATCTGCTCGGCCCAACGCATCCTTGTTGAAGGACTTGCCAGTGGCGTTGCGTAGTAAATTACTGCCAAGAGAACCATTACACCGCAAAGATAAATGGAATTACCCAATTTGGGAGACACGGGCTACTGGTCATATTCTTGCTTCCGCATTAAGTTCAGAGATTGCTGCATTTCATCGTTACAAAATCATTGTGCGCCAATCCTCATTGTATTATTTAAGCGGAAAGGCCAATATGGCTGGCCAGTTAGCGCGTATGTTGCTCAGTATTGATCCAATTGATCAACATATGGCGGAAGAAAAAGATGGTGCTGGTGGTATGTGTTTGCAGGAAACGTTTAGTAAAGGTGAGTTCATTATTCCACTCGATAATGTAGACAAATTGCCGGCTGGTAGTCGCGCTTGCTTCATAATAGGCGTAGCTTTTTATCGTGTCTATGATTGGAACAGTGCTGGGATCTGGGTGCGACGCGCGTTGAATTTGATGGATGCTGGTGAACGTCGTGGCAGGGTTGCTTCTCATGCACTGTTAGCATGTATCGAACAGATGCGCCATAATTTTAAACAGGCTCTTGTGCACGCGAAACAAACACAGCTAGAGCGAGGCGATCGTCCTCATCAAGCTTGGTTCATTGCTCGACAGGTCGAATGGGAGATTTACCAACGTTCGTCTGGGGATTATAAGTCTGTGATGGATGTGTTTAACCATATTCGAGAAGTGGCAGCGGGCACCCTTTTTGCGCAGAAAGCATTGCTTTATCAGGCAACTTATACGAGCAATCGTGGCCCTCGTTTAGCTAAACAATTATTTGAACTCTTTCGTAAAAAATACCCTGGTATTTATGACGAGGCTGTTTCATATCATCTCACTGGCATTAATGCCGCATTAAAATTACAGAAAAACGAGTTGACACCATGAAAACACTGTTTGTTGGCCTTATATTTATTTGTTGTTTCATCGATCTTCAGGCAGCTACGTATGCAAAGACATTTACTGTTGGTCCAGGGCACAATGGTGAACATTACATTAAAACTAATGCCAAGGTAGGCGACGTACTTGAGGTGACTGTTGTCCCAGTTGAATGTTATGAAATGAAATCTTGTGAGGTGGATGATGGTGCTAAGTTGGGATGGCAATCCAAGGGTAATTGTACTTGGTCGCTAACTGTTACTGATGAGATGGAAACTGCGAAAGATTTGAAAGCACGCTTTTATGGTACATTAAAGCGAATCTGTGGTGAGGGAGAGTCTGGTGGTGCGCCTGAGGATATACCCTGGGACCTGACGGGAAAATTTACTGTTTTTGGAGAGTGTGAAGGTGCAGATCATGACAATGGCCGTAGTCCACCAGCTGGTCTTGTGACAGGGGGCAAGACAGGAGATTTTGCACGAAATGGTGAGGCTCAAATCGTCCAAGAGGGTCTGTCGTATTGGGCAACTGGTACCTTTGGTGGATATCCAGGTCACTATGTGTACCTGTTAACAGTTGATGAGACTGCTAAAAAACCAGTTCAATTGGGCGAGGTGGAAGAGAAGGGCTGTCCGGATAATGAGAATGTGAAAGTGAAGTTCGTTTACTTTGGCTGTGATGATTCCGCAGGAATTGGTGCAAAATTAGAAACGGATTTAATTGAAATTAATCGCTATGCACCTGCTCAAGCAATTGATGACTTGGTTGATGCATTGGCACAGGCTAAGGCCGCGTTGGAAGCGGCAAAATTAGCAGAAGCACAGGCGAAGACAGCGGCTGAGGCTGCAGCAGCCAAGGCCGAAAAGGCGCAGCAAGACTATGAACAGCAGTTAGGTGAGCAGTCGGAGGTTAAGGCAGCTCAGGATAGACTTGCAAAAGCGCAGGCACGTCTCGATAAGGCTCAGGATAAATTGGATGATGCAAATAATGAATTGCAGGGACGACAGGGGCGGCTTGATGAGCATGTAGCCAATAAGGACAATATTGTTAAGCAATTTGGTGAAGATTTTTATAACTCTACATTAATTTCACTGCAGGATTTGGTAGACAAGAGTGTAAAGAAGGTTGCTCAGCGACAGGGCTCTGTGGATGCTGAGAGACCCGGCGTTGAGCGTGCTCAGCGTGCTCTTAAAAGTGCAATTGAGAAGGTTAAGGAGCTGGTGGAGCCGGCGCGCCAGGCTGCAGAGGTGGCCAAGACAGAGGCTCAGGAAAAACAACAAGCTTACGCAGATGCGCAGGCTGCCACGGTAGCGGCCCAAGATGCTGTAGATGCTGCTCAGAAAAAACTAGATGATGCGAAAGCAGATATTAGCGATGAGCATGCTGATTTACTTGCCAAGTGGGAGGCCCTGTACCCTGGTATTTTAGAGCATGAAGAGGGCCATCGTACAATCGCCTATTTTTATGCAGATAAAATCACGGAATGGATGAACACGTTCCGTGCTTGGGGTTGGGCGGTTGAAGAGGAACGAGCACGTCAGTTGGGGGCAGAACATTTCGAAGCTGTTTTGACTGCTTACATCAATAATACCCTTCAGGAACACGAACAGTTTCAAAAACATTACGATAGCAAGCAGGGGACTAATCATGGTTTTGATCAGAAGGATTGGGATTGGAGTCAGTTGAAATAATGCGCATGTTGATGCTGTTATGCTGTATATGGTCTGTCCTCCCTGCGGCTGAATCCAAGCTGAAACCAGTTGGGTATCTGCGTATGGAGCTTCACGCTCCGATGCCTGTAACTCCAGATGCAACGGTCAGCGTGACTAGCCATTTGTCTAACATTAGCCCTGCCCCAGTGAAATTAGCAATTAACAAATACACTTATCAAAGTTTTATGATTTATATCAAAGAACTTGCGCCTGATACCGATGTGTCACAAGTGACGGATGTCTGGGGGCCACGCAGTGGGAGCTATCTACGGACCAGTGTGAAGAATTTGTTAATTTCTGGTGCACCTGATTCTAGGGATATGCGTGAGGCGGATTGGCACGCACGAGACGGGATAATATTGCTCGAGAATGAAGGGTATGCACGTAAGGTTACCTTTGAAAAGGGCTGGATTGAACATGATCAGGTGCCTCGGGGTAGTAATTTTTTGGTGTGTTCTTTGCCAATTTCGATGCAGGCACAGCTGCCAGTGGTTAAACCAGGTGCTGTTGTGCCAGGTCAGTTAATTAATTTTGATAAGGAAAGCTCTGTATACGCACCGAGTTCACGATTATTGCCTTATACGCGTCATGCAAAGGACTCTCCTGCGTCTATTCCTAAGAACAATAGAGAATTAAGTCTCTCCATTGAAATTCACCATACTTGCAAGGCGGAGCACGATCTCACAGCGGTGTATCTGCTTGGTAACTCAGGAAAGCAAACTCTGTGGATTAAGCAAAATGATATGGTCCCTGCACGCATAAATTGGACTTTAAGTCGCAATAATCGTGTCCTGTCAGAGATCAGCGGTGCAGATCTCGAGGATTTGGCTGTGCTTTTACCTAAAAGAAAACCGATCCCATTGCATCCAGGTGAATTTTTGACATGGCGACGGGTATTGTTGGCCAGTGAATTGCCGATGGCAGCTCGTCGTCGCTATGAATTGCACGCACAATTTAAATCAGTTTTTTATCGTGCAGACCCTGAAAAGGATAAGACGATAGCTGCAGTACCAATTGAGCTGGGTGCTTCTGCAAGCCTCAGGCCAAAATAGACGTCTCTTTGTTGTGAAAGGTAATGCCATGATCCTACGTTCCTTTATTTTAGTACTAACACTTACGTGTTGTTCGTCGATTTTCGGTGCTACACCTAAGCTTGAAGATATCCATGTGGCTTTAATGGCATATCCAGAAAGCGAGTCCGCTCGGTTATTTATAGAACAAAATCGCGTAGCAGCCATTGAAGCAGTTCGTAATTTAATTCATGGAAAGGCGGACTATGGAAAGTTAGACACTTCTAAACAACTGGACCTGATTGTGGCACTCGATCCCAACAATTGTTTGAAGGATCTTATCCATGTGGCATCTAGCAATGATTTTTGGGCCTTTCAGGTACATGCGATTGAATTGATGGCAAAATTAGGCGATGAGGAGTGTTTGACATTTTTATATAGCTGTCTTAAGCCAGGTGACGCACGAACAGTTGAGGCAATACGTGCAATGAAGATGTTTAAGATAACGGACTATAAAAAAATAATCAGTTTTATTAAGACAGATAAAGCGGCATGGAGTGATAGCGGAGAGCTACATAATGGAATTGAGCCACCGGATTATGGACAGGCCATGTCGGCCGCCATACATGCACTTTCTTGGAGCGCAGATAAAGAGTGTCTGGATTTTGTGCGAGAGTTGTGCGAGTCTTCCAGTGATGAGAGCATTACGGCACCAGCAGGCGGTGTTTTGCTTAAACTAGAAATCTATTTTGATCCACAACGCAACACAAAATTGAGAGAGATCTACGCTGCTGGCCTCTTTAAAGAGTGGATTGAGTTCATTGTCGAGCGCGAAGGATTGAAAAACATCCTACCGGAATAGTGAGCGACGCCTAACCTTGAGGCGTGTTGGCATTTGCCGTGTTTGTACATTGAATGTGCTTCGTAAAACACTAGGTTCAAAGGCGTGATCAATAAAACAATTATCCTAGTCGTACTTTTTGTAGTCATGCCATTTCTCCACGCTGCGGATGTGTTGGACTTCAGCGATGGGCAGAGGAGTACCTCGTTACAGTTGTTGGTGCATGAGGCGAACCTTGGTAAAGATTCATCATTTAAGATCACGACATGGGAAAGTAGAATTGAGCAATTTGCGAACTTTGAGAGCCTCGATAAATGGTCCTCTAAAGAACGTCGGCAGTTGTTGTATGTATTGGGCTTACTTCCTGCGCCGTTATTTCCGAAGAACCCGCTATTGGGCAAGACACTGGCAGGGGGGGTTAATCTAAGTGATACCATAGAGTTGCGCTTGTTGTTTGATCTTTTAAAGGCCAATAAGGTAGAGGGGCTTGAAGCACCGCGCATTTATTTGGCTATGTTAAAGGACCCATTTTTAGCGAATGTACGTTCCAGGTACTTTAAACATTTTTCGAGCCATCAATCAGCGGTTGAGGCTTATGTTGAGCATTGCTTGCAAATCGGCTTGTCCAATTGGACTGATGAGGATTTTGTTAATTTATCATCGATTAAGCTACCTAGCAGTATATTTGATCATGTTATGGGAGAATTAGGTCCACTCATGAATCGTCGTGAGACGCCTGAAATGGTGAACAAAGCTGTGCATATGCTGATTTTATCAGAGCAAATTGTCCGATTTGATGATGAGTGGCTCAAGCGTTTTGTGGAGTCTGATAACGTGGTGTTGCTTAACCTTGGTTATGCGCTGATTTTGTTTGATGATCGATTTGAGGAATATAGAAATCGGGCATACTACATGGAATATATCAAGCGCGCTCCACCACATGCGTTTACTCGGAGGATGGCTATTCCGCCATATACGATTTTAGGGCTTATGTACGTTCCTGGTTTGACGGATGATGATTATGCCAGTTTGATGAAATACGCAGACCCATTAATACGTATATGCTGTGTGCTCTCCATTTGGAGACAGGCGCCAGATATTCAGATAGTAATGAGGCGACTACAAATGAAGGAGGATCGGCTGCGGCTCCTCAGTCGTCAATTCGGTATTGCGTCTATGCTTTTTGACAAGAAGTACGCTCCTCCTGAGCGCAAGCGAGATTTAAAGCGCTCGCTGCAGGTGGCAATTCATGAATTGACGGCTAATCACCAAACGCCTGGCGAAAAAACCAATGCTGTCATTACATTAATGGAAACATTGTCAGTTCGAGATCGCGACTCTCTTTTGCAGGAGTTGGATTTATCAGATGAGTCGTTCTTGCAGAATGCGAAAATGGAATCCCACTTGCTGGGTGCTTTAGAGCAGGGTTCCGCGGCCGCCCTTGAGGAATTAGAATCATTATTAGTTGATGAGGAGAAAATTCTAGCGGCATTAAGAGTGGCACTCAGTAGTGACTTAGATTTGCCGAGCGAGGACAGTTTATTATGCGGTTTGTTGAAAAGGGATGTGAGTAAACAGAGTCTTGATCTGCTCGAGCTCCGGGCGAATAGATTGGCTTGGCCTAGCCCTGTATACCTATGGCTACGAGAAGCCTTGATGAAAAAAAATGATGTAGAGGGAGGCGTGCCACCGCTCAAATTACATAAAACAGCATTTCGTACTGATTTCGTTAAGCATATGGGCATCGTCTACGGTCTTAGAGCAAGCCTCACTGCGTATGCCAATCAGTTGCAGTCAAAAGAAGCACTTTTCTTATGGAACAACAGGCGAAGTGTTAGGGATGTCTTACGATTGCTGAGCTTTGATAGCCCTAAATAGTGCACTGAACCTAAGTGACTGTCTTAATTATGCTTATGCATATTCTTTGCTGTTGAGTGCTCACTGTTTGCACATTATGTAGAGGTGATACCCGCTTGCCCAGAGGGTGTCACTAGCTATGGTCCTCGCCCTACAAGGGGACCCCTATGCGCCTACTCATTTTACTACTTCTGGTACCGACTGTTTTCTTTGGCGAAGAGCCTCCTGTTGCGTTTATACCGTCGATATTGGTCCCTTATGTACCGGTTGAGCCTGAGCCAGAGTTAGAAGTCATTGCGCAGGTTGGTGTGCGTTCAACTCCAGTTGATCAAGATGGCAATTTTCGAATTGATAACATCCCAATGGACCTCGCTGGTAACAATAGGGTTGTTGGACAGCAATTTCGACGTGTGCGTTTTTATGCACGCATTGGTGATGCATTAATAAAAGGTAATTCTGAATTATTTCGTTTGAAGGACCGTGATGAAAATGGTGAATTTACAACTAACAGAGTCGCGGTTCTTGATTATAGTAAATTTTTGGAATTACCTGCTCGCTTAAGCATCATATTTGATCTGCCATTTATCTACAGTAACGAAACAGTTACGCCATCAGTTACGGCACATTATGCGGACGGGACTGTGAAAGATGTAATGGTGGAAGGGGCGGGATTGTCCTTAGATGTTAGTGACCGTTCCTTGCTTAATGTATCGCCGACTGGTGAAATTACGGTTAGTTCCAATGCTGATACAGTCACAAACGTAGCAGTCACGGCATACTTTGACGGCATGGTTGCGAGTCAAAATATTAAAATAATCCCATCGCCTGCAATCGATTCAGATGGTGACGGTATGACCGATGCTTGGGAGCAGCTGTACGGATTTAATTATAATGATCCCGGAGATCGCGATTTAGACGCAGACGCTGATGGTTTGACAAACTTTGAAGAGTTTGAAATCGGCACGAACCCTAGGTTGCCAGATACAGACAGTGACGGGCTTTTGGATGGTGTGGATCCAGAGCCATTAATCCCTGAGTCTGTGCGACCA
>CBDUFM010000059.1:0-9539 GCA_965366325.1 uncultured bacterium | reverse complement strand
TTAGACTTTTTCCCCGAGCGACCATCCTCCGGCTCCTCAAAAGGAACCCCCTGTTTTCGCGCCTCTTCACGTGCCTCAACAAATTGCAGCACATCATCAAAGACCTGCTGACGTTCATCATTAGGCATGACACCAGCTTCAAGTTTATCAATAAAATCCAAAGCGTCTTCAAACACACGCTGACGATCGGGATCAATTGGCTCGACCGTTCGCCGTTTGCCACGCAATTCAGTTAATGGCGAATGCGTTTCATAAACACCAGAGCGCATATGTTCATCACCAGCGACTCGTTCTGGGATTTCACGACACAGCACTTTCAAAATAGTTTCAACATCCTGTAATTTTATTTTTAACACCTTGGACAGCGCCTTGATTGACCATGTCTCTAAACCTGCCGGTGGGCCCTTTTCTAAATATTCAATAACACGAGCCTTATCTTCTGCTTGAATCGAATAAGCACGACGCCGATCAATTAATGATTTGAAGTCGGGGTCCACTTGCCAATCACGCCACCAGCCTTGGATGCTGGGATTGCTTACACCTATTAGGTCACCGATGATACGGCTCGGCACCTGCTGCATCTTCAACAACATCGCCAAAGCGCGCTTACGCTCAGACAAACTATACAAGCCCTCAGCGCGCATCACGCTAAAGAGAATCTGGGTTTGCTGATCATGCTGACTATCTGTATGCGACTGTTTTTCGATATCCATAAGTACCTACGATTATTATACAACAGTATACACGGAATTGGGATACATATCAACTATGTGCAACTGCATCCATAATTGAATCAGCCACAGAGATATAAAACATTTGTAGACAGCTGCTCTATCCTCAAAACACGTGATTGTGGTACCGTCTCCCCTTCTCGCAAAGATCAAGCAAGAGTCAGTACCATCTGTTTATGTGACGTGCTTAACAAACTAACAAAGCTTGGCATACTGCGTCTTACAGGTAGAGATCCACAGATACTCCCTTGCAGTGAAATCGGGCCCTATGTTCACAAAACTATCTAAGTACGCTCAGTGGCTACACCTACAATGGCCGGCTGGCCGCGTTGAACGCCTGCCCCAGCTCGGCGCGCAGGGGCGCTGCAAAATTCCCGGCGTCTATATAGTCGGCGATCTCACTGGGGTCCCACTACTGAAAATGGCCCTCAGTAGCGGTGTTGCCGCCATCAAGGACGCACAACAACTTATTCCTAAACAGAGCGGTGACACGGATGTCATCATTATTGGTGGCGGCGTCTCAGGGGTTGCCGCAGCCATCGAAGCCAAGCAGCAAGGACTCTCTGTTAAGATACTAGAAGCCAATCAACTATTCTCGACCATTGTCAATTTCCCCAAGGGCAAGCCCATCTTCACTTATCCCAGTGAGCTGATTCCCGACTCAGCCCTGCAGGTAAGCGGCGAAAATAAAGAAGCCCTCCTCGCAGAGCTCCAAGCACAGGCCGCAGAACACCAGATTGATTACGTGCACTGCAACGTCGATCATGTCACAGCACACGGCAACAGCGTGCGCGTTATCCTCAACGACAAAGAATCATTAAGCTGCAAAATTGCTGTCATTGCCATCGGCCGCAGCGGCAATTATCGCCGCATGCAGATTCCCGGCGAAGATCTCGACAAAGTCTCCAATCGCATGCACGACCCAGCCTCTTTTACCAATAAGCAGGTTTTAATTGTCGGTGGTGGAGACAGTGCCTGTGAATCCGCCATTGCGATTGCCACATTAAATCAAAGCCAAACAACAAGCGACTCCGCACGAGTAACACTCGCTTATCGCGGCCATGAACTGAGTCGCCCGAAGCCAGAAAATACGTCGCGGGTTATTGAACTGGCGCAGGCTGGGGCCATTAATCTCCAACTGGGCAGCCAGGTAACGGCAATTGATCAAGACGCTGTGCATTTAAAAAATAAGCATAACGAACAGGTTCTTAAAAATGACTACGTCCTGTCTATGATTGGTCGCGAGGCACCGCTCGATTTCTTTCGCCGCAGTGGCATCCCCATTCATGGCGAAAACAGCGTGGCAAAAAAAATAGGTCTGCTCGCCTTCCTACTACTGATTACCTGCATCTATGGCATGAAAGGTTGGATTGGCCCCTTTGCCGATTTAAATTATACCATAGGTAACCCCGGCACTTGGATGACTGGTTTCGCCGAAATATGGAATGACCCACGCACCTTACTCGGCACCATCTTTAAATCAGCACAAAGCTCTGGTTTCTGGGTCACCGTTGCTTATTCCGCTGCCGTGGTTGGCTTTGGCATCGATCGCATTCGCCGTAGACGCACACCCTATGTAACCCGACAAACGCTCACATTAATGAGCATCCAAGTATTACCGCTCTTCATCCTCCCTGAAATTATTTTACCGTGGATGGGTGCGAATAATCTCCTACCACAAATCATAATCGATAATCTCTTCCCCGCTACTGGTGCTGGTGATCCCAGCTATTGGCGCGCCTATGGTTTTATCCTCGCCTGGCCCTTAATGGCCTGGAATATATTTACTGAAAGCCCTTTGTGGTGGTGGATCATCATCGGCTGCATTCAAACCTTTGTCATCATTCCCTTCATCGTCTGGCGTTGGGGCAAAGGCGCCTACTGCGGCTGGGTCTGTTCCTGCGGCGCCCTCGCTGAAACCATGGGCGACCGGCACCGTGAAAAAATGCCACACGGTAAAGTGTGGAATCGATTAAATTTCATTGGCCAAGGCATTCTACTTATCGCATTTATCATGTTAGCCCTCTTCGCCATTAGCTGGGCGAAACCAACATTAGTCAGCATGGATTGGCTAAACACGTACTGGCTCAAAGGTTTTTGGAAGCACGGCGTTGACTGGATCCTTGCCGGTGCCTTGGGTACGGGCCTGTATTTTTGGCTGTCTGGCCGCGTCTGGTGTCGCTTTGCCTGCCCGCTTGCAGCCCTGATGCATATCTATGCGCGCTTCAGTAAGTTTCGCATCGTCGTTGACTCTAAAAAATGTATTTCCTGCAATGCATGTACGTCCGTTTGTCATCAAGGCATCGATATCATGAATTTTGCAAATAAAGGCAAGCACATGGAAGATCCAGAATGCGTACGCTGCTCAGCCTGCGTCCAAACTTGTCCAACCGGCGTTCTACAATTTGGACAAGTCGATGGCCAAGAAACCGTCACTGCCGTCGATACATTAGGCGCTAGCCCCGTAATTATGGCAGAAAAAGCAAAACCATAAGCAGTAAGCGCAATTAAAATGAAATGAGAGTCGAAATTATTCGACAGACATTACCAGCAATAACATTTTATGCACAGGGTGACACAACGTCGCTACAATTGCAAATGCTCAAAAATAGATATTTGATCTGCACTATTCATTCGATAGTATGCAACTCATTCTTAGGAAAACCAAACTGGTTTTACATTGGCAGTTTCACCGGTTAACTAAATATAGTTAACAACAACACGGAAGTCTGACAGCCCATGCCTGAATGCATCAGTCCAAGCAATCCCATCGAACAACAGATCATGAATGACATACGCCTCGCAAAAAGCGTGTATTTTGTGGTCGCCGGCTTTTATCACAGCGGCATCATCCCACAACTTTTAGAAGAATGCCAAGCACAACGCGACCTACAGCTACGCGTTGTCAGCACGGCCACAGGAATTGAAAAATTTCCTTTTGATCTGGAACGCTTCCTTGATCAAGATTATAAATCAATTCGCTTACTCCGCGACGAGCATCTCTTCCCACAACCATTTCTTCATCTGGTTTTTCCAAAAGGTAGCTGCACCATTCGCCTGCCGCACATGGATAATCAATGGGATATGAGTAGCGCTGAGTTCTTAAAGAGTATTGAAGAACAGCATATTCGCTACAGTGATAGACAAAATGCTGACGCACAATATCAGCTCGCCAAATTGATGGACGAGAGTTACCTGTTAACACTCTCTGAACTCAACGCCTATCAACAAAATTTCCGCGGCCTCCATAGCAGTCTCTGCGCCTAATCCACCTTTAGCGCCGCAACACCTTTCATCAGCATGCTCTTCGAGCTGATGAACCCGTACGCTACACATAAAGCGCCTGCATTCGCAAGCACTGCCTAGCTGTTGCTGCTGTTTTATTCCCCGGTCTCACCTGCTTTAAACAGCGAGCTGAGCTCCTCACGCTGCGCCGCAGGCAAACTGGCCATTAACTTTTGCGCCTCGGCCTCCTGTCCATTAAGTAAGGCATAGAACGCTGCCAAGACAGGTGCATCATCGCCACCCAATTCCATCACACCGGTCGCCAAAGAACCAAGATCCTTGAGCTTTAAACGTGAAAATGGATACGCAATCTGCTGAGGACCAGACTTCATACTCAAAGTTCCGGATTCAGAAATCGCCTCTACGCGATATTCCTTATTCATAAACGATAAATACGGCTGCTTTTTCTGTGCCAGCGCTGCCGCTGTGGCTCCCTGCAAACGCTGCGCCCAATCTGCTAAAACCGCGGCATCTAATTGTGCAAGCTGCTTGCGCTGCGGCTTTGTACGCACTGTGCTAGATTTTGCTTCACGCGGCGTTCGCTCTTTACTCGACTTCGCTACTTTTTCTGCCTTTGCCTTTGCATCGAGTACATAGCCGAACTTGCCCATTTTAAACACAAAGCTTTGCTTGGCCACACTCACCTCAACCCGAGCAGCACTATATGAGACTGCCAATTGTGGATCACGTTCGTAGCCTGGCAGCATGACCGACACCAAGCGTAAGGCCTGCACCTTTTCCCTACTCGTTACCGACATTTTTCGACCAGAATGAGAAACAGAGAGCGCTTGATCCGCATCAACCTGCACCAGCAGTTTGGTTTTTGTGCCGCTAAATATGGCGGCCTGATCACCCGCAACTTGTATATTCTTTTTCGGGTGCCAATTAATACTCAACGTTGATGGACTAGTGGCTAGCACTTCATCAAACACTACCACCATCCCCTGCTTGCTCAAAATGACATGACGGCGAAATGATTTCAATCCACTATAACAATCAGTCGCATTGGAAACTAAATACACATGACCGCCGTCTACTTCACTGCAGGTCTCTATCTTCGCTACTGAATCACTGTAACCGCCGTAACTACGATTAGTGCCATTACTACGCGCCGTTTGCCCCTGACCATTAACCAACAAGGTATTATGGCTGGCCGTATCACGAGTACCGTAACCGGGATCATTAAGTAACAATTCATCTTCCACATAAACCAATAAACTATTTGCATCTTTCTGTGCATGGTTTGACAGCAAATCTCCGCCCTTAAAGGCAACCTGCGTTCCACTCATTGACAGCATCGCCCAATGCACGTCCTTATACCAAGCCGCTGCACGCTTGGCGGGTATAGCAACTTGTTTACCTGCGGGACGCCAGATAACCGCAAAAGGCAACGGATGATAATTATCGACATAATTCTCTGGATAAACCATCGCCAATGGGTCTTTATATTTTTGTGCCAAATAATACACTTCACTCAACGGGTCAATGATATCGCGATTATCACAATCAGAAAAGGGCACCCACTTTCTATCCGGACCAACAAAATCCAAAATATATTGCGACGTCATTTTTAACCCGGGTAAGTCAAAAAAACCGTCATCTGTATGTAAAACATTCTCTAATGCTGCGTAAAAATGCACCGCATGGCCAATCGACACACCCCAGTACATTGGCCCCTCATCCCAACCGCCTGATTCCTGGGCTCCCTGATTATGCTCTGGATGGGTATAACGCAGTGATGCACGCGCCGCTTCCACCACCGCCTTGGCATCAGGGTGTTCATCATACATGGCCAAACCCATTAAACCAAGATCACCATTAATCCACGAAGACCAGTTAAAATAACACTGTGTCCAATAGGTTTTCCTGCCCTTGCTATCCATAAAATAACGACCTTTTTCATTATGCACAGCGTGCGCTTCTAAATACGGCTTAAAGACGTGCTTGCCGATGACCTGCTTTATTTCTTCGCGCTGACTCTCAGTCATCGCTTCATGCAGTAAATCGTAGCCATAGGCAATCGGTAAGGTCTTTTTGGCCGTTCCCAAATCACAATGGTAGACAGCCGCGCCACCGGTAAACCACGCCCCTTTATTCAACACTTGGAACATATCTTTTATACCAGCTTCAGCATAGCGTTTTTCACCAGTTAACTGAAAGGCAATACCTGCACATAAAATTTTTGTTGAGCCGACATTATAATTCAAGGCACGTTGACAAACGCGTGCAAATAACGACCCAATCATGGGATCTTTAATTTTCGCCTTTAAAGCCGGTATATCTTTTTTATTAAAAAATAAATACGGATGCTGGCGCTCAGCTGCCTGCAGCGTCAACGATGCGATGCAATAAGGGAGGCAGATTAAGAAAAAGATCGCCATCAGTCCAGACATGGAATACTTCATTTATGCGCCCCTTATTGCATGCAATTCCTGTCATTCTATTTGCAGCTCTCCGCTAAAACCAACAGCATTTCTTGGATTCCACACAGGCATTCATGAACAGCACCACTGCGCAAACCCTAAGTGACTATATACACCTTAGTTAAAAAATTAGATGCGTGGCAGGGCCTAATCGCCCGCTGAGGCAGGGTCTTCCCAGTCCAGACTGAGCTCATGCTGCAAACAACTACGCACATAGGCTTCCTTCCACTCACGCTGGGCACAATCACGTATGTTACGCATCAAGAGCCGGCGCAAGTACTGCACATCCTCGAGCTTGTCTTGCGCTGTAATCTTGACTGCGAGATCGATGCACTCACATATCAAGCGCTTAGAAACTGCCTGTGCCTGCAAGGCCCTTAAACAGGCATGTATATTAACAATAAATTGCTGCTGCTGCAGTTGCTGCTTACGCATAAGCACATTACGATAGATAAAACTAAAATATAACGCAACGGCATCTTCAAAACGTGGATGCTTTACGCGTTGGAATACCGCAATCATCTGCGGCTTCCACAAAAACAGCGTACTCAAAACAGCAAATGAATCAGGATCTTGATAACTTAAAATAATACCTGGAAACACACGGAAATCATTGAGGAGCCGCTTATCAGCACAGAGTTTTTTTAAGCCATCCACAGACAGCTCACATCTGCCCGTCTGCAAAAATGCCATACTGATCGTTTCGGCGAGGACATATTGATTGAGCAGATCCTCATCCACATCCGCAGCGCTCAGCTTAAAGGTTTCTAACAAATCCTGACGCAAGCTTAGGCGAAATGCCGCCGGGTCGGCATCTGCCTGCTTCAAATAAACCGCCAGCTCAGCTGCATCAGGGAAACGTCCGCGATAGTAGGCGGCAAAACTACGCAAAGCAGCCGCATCGACCGCGTCAACAGGCCCAGGTACCCGTTCTGCCGCTACCAGTAATCCATGAGCAATGAACAAGAGCAACAGCAGCGCTTGGAAAAACCTAAAAACTACGTGCATCAGCGTATTCTTCCTAAGAATTTCCATACAACAATCATGAATAAACACACCGAAACCTGTCTCAGCGCGATACCACTGTTTGCACTCGCAAGCTTCGGTATCTGGATTTTTGCCTATACGGGGCCTGCGCACAGTCAGCTACAGGAATCGGACAGCATCACCCGACACTTCTTGCATTACGGCATCTTCAGAGCGAGCCCCATGCCGACGATTAGCCAAGAAACCGGCTTTGACCACAGCACCCTCTTGCCTGGGGATCTCATCTTTGGCCATAACCCGGGCTCTTCTTACGGCCACTGGTCCCACTGTGCGATTTATCTCGGTGATGGTCAATGCAGTCAGCAAAACTTGAGTGAAGGCATGTATATCGCGAGCACTCATGATTTTGAAGACTATTACCAAGAGGTAAAAGTTTTTCGTGCACCCATCAGCCCCGAACAACGTCTACAAGTTTGTGACTTTGTACGCGATAAAAGCGGGAGCATTTTTGACATGGCAGCACGCAAACACGATAAGCGGCTCTGGACCTGCGCTAAACTCTGTTGGGCCGCATTCGCGGAACACGACATCGACCTCTGTCCAAAAAGTAATCATGTGCTTCCAGATTTTTTAATTAAGAGCCCCTTCCTTGGCGAAATAGCTCATTTTAGCGTGGAGAAACATAATGCTGCTACGCGCTGAGATTTGGTGGCTGTGGCAGCTACTGGTCTGCTTTTTTGCTTATCACATTAGCCTCATCGCCGGCCTCGACTGGATGCTACTGATCGTTTACCTACTCGGTAATTACGCCTACGTGTCATGGATTCGTGCCCAGCTCAGCAGCAAGGGCCGCTGTGTAGCCTGCATCTTCATCAGCCAATTACCGATCCTAGCGATTTGCGCGGCTGCGTTTTGTGTACTCGGCAAGGTTTTTTACGCTGATGCGCTTATTGTTTTATTACAATTAAGCAGTGCTGTGTTTTATCCAATAAATGCTTTTATGCCCAATACTTTTCTAAACGACTTTCAAGTGTACCTCTGGTCAGCCGCAATACTCCTGAGCCTACAAAGTCTTGTCATGCTGATCATTGCCCTACGCATTCCAAAAATTAACGACCCGCGCAACAGCTATATCGAGCACGAAACCATTGAAGTCGCCACCAAAGCCACTCGGGTTGCCCCATAAATGAGTTTTCTCTATGCAGTCTGGGATATCATGCGCGAATTATCAGCATGGCTGCTTTTAGGCGCATTTATTGGCGGCCTCCTCCATGTGCTGGTCCCCGCTGATTTTATTAAAAAACATCTCGGCGGCAATAATTGGTGGGCAGTCGTCAAAGCCGCTTTTATTGGTGTTCCTATGCCACTCTGCTCCTGCTCGGTCATTCCGACCGGCATCGGCCTTAAAAAAGACGGCGCCTCTAATGGTGCGGCCATTAGTTTTTTAATCAGCACGCCGCAAACAGGCGTCGACAGCATCACAGTTGCCGCAGGTTTTCTGGGCTGGCCATTTGCCATTTTTAAAGTACTCAGCGCCTTTATCATGGGTATTATCGGCGGCCAACTTGTTAACCTCTTTGCACAAATAACCACTGAAGACAACAACAGCGATGCACCTAAACATGAAACCGCGACTTCATGCTGTGCGCCAAAGGAAGCTGTCGCAGCAGTGTCATCCTGCTGCACCCCGAGTCCGCCACCGAATCCATCACCGAGCGACGTTGCCTCCTGTTGTGGACCAGCAGCAAGCCCAGCTGCAAGTGCTTCCTGCTGTGGCCCTGAGACCTCAGCTCCCCGCGCTTCAAAAATTAAACAGGTCTTCCTCTTCGCATTACATGACTTATTACGGATGATCTGGTTATGGCTGGTCATCGGTGTCATGCTGTCAGCCGGATTAAACTATTTTATTGATCCCGGTAGCCTCAGCGATTTCGCTTGGGCAACGGGCATCTACGCAATGCTCATTATGCTACTCATTTCTCTGCCGCTGTATGTCTGCGCGACAGCAAGCGTGCCGATTGCTGCATCATTAATTGCCGCTGGTCTACCAACCGGCGCAGCGCTGGTTTTTCTTATGGCTGGGCCAGCGACCAACATCGCCACCATCGGTGCC
>CBDUFM010000058.1:0-9564 GCA_965366325.1 uncultured bacterium | reverse complement strand
TCTGAGGCTATGGCTGCGTTGCGGGCAAAATTGCAGATGATGAATAATGCTGAGCAGATGGCCAAGCGCATTCGAGAGGGGCGTGGCGATAGTGGTGAATTGGATGAATTTATGGCCTTATTCGGCAGCGCAGCGGGGCAGGGCCAGGGCCCGATGACTGCCATAGGTGCTGGCGGACGTGGTCCTGGGCGTGGTATAGCTGATCATCAGCGTGTAAAAAAAATCCTCGATCTGGCCGAAGCGCGGCAAAAGCCTGGAGTTGTTTATGAGGATTTGCAAAGGGTTGCCGATCAATTGGTTTCGAAATCAGCTGATTTTCCCAAAATGCGATCATCAAAGATCGTGGATATGTCCGAGGATCCTGTGGCGGATCCCGCTGTGCTAGTGACTAAACAGCGAGAAATGATTAAGCCGAATTTTAATCCCATTAAATTTGGTTACGCGACTATGTGTCGAAAGAAATTTGTATTAGATGGAAAATTGGATGAATGGGATTTAGAGCGCACGCAGTATGCGCAACTGCTCTACTCGCTGACCGGTGATGTTACGACGCTGGCGCAATCTGAGGCGATAGCCATTAATATGATGTGGAATAACGATGGTTATTACGTTGCTCTGCGCATCAAAACAGATGCAATTCGCGCGGCGCCTTCGCCACATCGTTTTTGGGATGGCGATACAGTCGAGCTGTGGATGGACACGCTTAATAATAGAGCGCCGTTGTTGACCTACGTCGAGGCCTCGCAGATGTGGTTCATGCCATTTGGGACTGTTCCCCAGCCAGATATTGTAGCGGGATATTTACATGGCTATCATATTGGTGCTCGTGGTCACACGGGTAAACATGGTGAGGATACCCGTCAATTAACGCGTGCTGATAAACAATTGCAGCATGCGCATGTCGTAACCGATGCTGGCTATAATATGGAAATATTTATTCCACAAACAACGCTGCATGGTCCACCGTTGAGCGCTGGAAAATATCTTGGGTTTATGTTGACGGTAAATGACGTGCGTGGCGCGCAGGACGTTAGCTGGGCGACGCGTTCACCTAAGGGTTTTGAGCGTCCTGATACCTGGGGCGACGTGCTGCTCCTCGGTTCCGATGGCGAGCTGTCTTTCAGTAAGGATTGCGCAGGAGAGGAGGTCTTGGATGTCTTTATGCCAGGGGAGCCCATTCAAATTCATGTTCATGATCCGGATATGAATATGGATCCGCTGTTTAAAGAGCAGTTGACCGTCAGGGCGATCGGAGCGGATGGCGAAAGTCAATTGGTTGTTTTAGGAGAAACCGAAGTGGATAGCGGAAAATTTAGTGGAGGGGTGAATACGCACTCATCATTTATCGGTGAAGTAAGTAATTCTATTCCTGTATGCCCAGGGGAGAATTTAGGCGTAGAATATGTGGATCAAAGACGTGACTACGGTGAGTCACGCGTTGTCATTTCATCACAGTTGGCTGCTGGTTGGCCTGTACTTAAACTAGGTAAACGATAGGAACATTATGTCAATATTCATAGATAAAATACTTGAGGCTGGCGAGAGTATGTTGCCATTGGCAGCCTGTTCGATAGTGAGCATCGCGGTAATTATTGAGCGCTGTGTTAATTTGCGGGCTAAAAATGTGATCGATAAAGACCTTGTGGCGACGGTTTCTGCGGCTGTTAAGCGTGGTGATAGTGCGTTGGCGCAAAAATGCGCTCAAGATTCTGCAACAGTGTTTGGAAAAATAGTCGATAAAGGGATTGATGTGCACGATGTTGAAGGCACAGAGCTTGAACAAGCCCTTAGTGAAGTTAGTAGTAGAGAGCTGCCGATACTTGAAAAATTTCTCAATGTTTTAGCTCTAATTGGTAGTATCGCCCCTTTGTTGGGGTTATTTGGGACTGTCTATGGTATGATTCTATCGTTTGATGAAATTGCCAAGGAAAGTGTCGATAAAGAGCTTATGGCCAAGGGAATATCGGTAGCCTTGATTACCACGGGTGCAGGTTTGTTAATCGCTATTCCAGCGATTATAGCGAATAATTATTTTCGCTCGCGCGTTGAGTATTTTTACCGTCTCACTGAGGAGGCAATTCTCGAAATCATGCGTGCCTACCATACGCGGGAGCATGAAGCGGAACGTGAGCAGGAGTAATGGCTGTGATTAAGCGACGCAATGGGGCAGCTGTGCAGGGAGCAGATCTTACGCCCATGATTGATGTGGTGTTTCTCTTGTTGGTGTTTTTTATGGTGGCAACCAACTTTGTCGAAGAAACGCAGCAGTATCAAATAGAGTTACCGAAAGCCGAGGAGGCAGAGATCGCAAAGTTGGATCAAACCTTGTCGATTATTGTTCAGAAATTTAATCAGGCGGCAGCGCCTGAGCAGCATGCTATTTTTCGTGTGCAACAGGAGCAGGTCGCCCGAGCGGATCTCTATCGCACGATTAAGCAGGTCTGCGAGGAGCGGGACTTGCTCACGGTAGTGATTAAGGCTGATAAGAATGCTCGTTATCAAGATATTATTTCGGTTATTTCCTGTCTGCATGCACAGAACATCAATGATTTCAGTCTGGCCGTATTGTCACAGTAGGGGTAATCCTGCGATGTGGGGCAGCGCTTGTCTGTGGACCCGTGGCTTGGGCTGGCTCTGTGGCTGAGCTGGCGCTCAGCCCTGATATTCTGTCTCTATATTGTCCCCAATGTATATATACAGTTTGCGGGTAATTGGGTTATCTTTGTCCTATAAAATGCTTATCAGCCGGGACCCACCGAAGAATATAGCTGTAAGTTACTATATATTAAATACTTAAAGAAAAATATCCCAGCACACACAGTCTCGGTCTGCTGGGGAAATCTGTATATATTTAATTTGACTCTGTACTTGTTTATTCTAAGCTTTTGCCATGAGTAAGCAGCAATACCAACCACAATATATGCGTATTTATCAATCAGTACGTAATGATATTATCGATGGTCGTTGGGCGCCTGGGAAAAAGTTACCCTCTATTCGTAGTTTTTCAAAACAGTGGTCGGTCAGCAACATTACCATTGTGAAGGCTTTTGAGATGCTCAAAGAGGCAGCCTTAGTCACGACTAGTGAGCGAAGTGGATTTTTTGTTGCTGAGCGCTTGCAGCGTGAGGTGTCCACCAAGAAAGTGGGCTTCTTGTCGCCAATTCCAGTTGAGAAGTTGCAGAGTCGTCCGCACATCCAAAGGACTTGTAGCCATATACAGGAATCGTTACGCATGGATGGCCATTACCTCAGTGTGCATTTGGCGCGTTGGTATAAGGATGGTGGTATCCATGAATACCTCTCGCCAGAAGATATTGCGGATTATGGGCTTGATGCTGTCATTTTAATTTACATGTATAATTACCATTATTTTTCTCAATTGACTGAATTGGGAATTCCTATTCTGGCTCTTGATGTTGATGCCAGCCATCTTGGTATCGATAGTGTGTTCTTTGATAATACGGCTGCCGCAATGCGTTTATGTAATGTGCTCATAAATGATGGATGTTCCAATATCTTATTTGTTGGTGGTCCACGGCCGCATGTTTTAGGCCAGCAAAAAAAGGTGTATTATGACCCTGCGGCTACCCAGCGCGAAGATGGCTGTCGCTTTGCTGCGCAGGCGGCAGACAGGGACGTGGCCATACATGCGGCCTATTCAACAGAGACTCGCGGTGGAGTGGAGTGGGAACAGGCGGCGAATGCCTATCTCAATGAGCATCCAGAAGTGGATGGTATCTTAAGCGAAGCGCCATTGCGTTTGGATGATAAATATTCTCATCTAAAACAAGTTGTGTTTGGAAATAGTAGTGCAGCTGATTTAGACTACGTACTAGCCTCGGCATCTTGTGACTACGGTATCCTAGCAGAGGGCGGCATGTCTGTGTTGAGGCAGCGATTTGAAAATCCGTATGCGCCAACAATGCGTCACGCCATAGCTACGGAAATACATGGGGCTTAAGAAATGAAAACAGTATCGCCGCTTTATGTATTCCAAATTCTCTGTAAAATACATACAGATGTGCTTGTGTGTATCTATTTATTCATTGAAAATATGACAGTTTATTTAAATTTATCAAACAGCGGAAATATTATGTCCGGTGTAAATAATTGTATTCATCGAAAGGTTGAGCAGCAAGATGAAATCTATTATGAAAGTTATGTGTTAGCGTGAGTGTCCTAAAGAAATTGTGTCTAATGAAGGTGAAGCGTCCTCGGCTGTCTGCTTTCACGTTAGTGGAGCTCTTGGTCGTAATGGCGATTATTGGCGTGCTTGCTGCCATGTTGCTGCCCTTTATTACCATTGGTCAGCGTAGTGGTGACGAGAATACGACGAAGGTCGTGCTGCGTTCGTTGGGCACCGCCATTGAAGAATTTGTCATTCAGACTGGTGCGGTGCCGTTGCCAACTGGCAGTGCCGCTGATCCTGAAAGTGGCACCTGGTACCCAGCTCAAAATGATGGGTCCTGGGACAAACAGCAGCTGTGGTGGCGATTAAATAAAAAAATGGATTTGGACGCACGTGCGGACATGTACGACAAGGCCAAGGCTGCGCATCTTAAGGCGGATACCTACCAAAATACAGATTATATGTATACTACTCATGGGGCAGACGCGACAGCTAAATTTAATAGTGAAGTGATGCCATTTGTGAACAGCGAATATGGTGTAACAGATAATTTCTTTGCGGTTTATTACCGACGCAACTTAGGTAGCGGTTCGTGGTTTGTTGGGAAAAGTGGATACGGTGATTCGTACACTGATTTAAGTGGACTTGGCAAATATAAAGTCAATTACATGAAGATGAAGGGGTTGATAGCTAAGGACTATGCTGAGCGCACCTATCTAACGCATCCGTGTATAGAAATTAGTGAATTACCTGGTTCACACTTTGTGCAAGATCAAACGGTTGTTGATGCGTGGGGTAACCCACTGATATATGCTGCACACTCTTATCCTGAAATCCCTATGTGGAATATGGGTATCGGATCGGCGTATATAGAAGCTCCAACCCAGGGAAGAAACACGCTGAGCGATCGTAACTTGGATGGCACGATTAATTCCGAAGATTGGGCAGTCATGCCTCCGGAAATAGATGAGCCAGTGGATCACGATGGTAATGGAGCGATTGAGCCACTTGTTGATAAAGTCTTTAAGTATGACCGAAATAAAGATGGTAAAATTGATGAATCAGATTGGTCGAGTATCTTGTATAATGCGATACCGGGGCGTGAGAATAGCTTTTACCTAGGAAGTGCTGGATTTGATGGCCTATTTAACGTGTTGGTTTACGAAGATGTTAACAGCGACAATGTGAACTTCATTGAGGATTATGATGACTAATCGTATGACTGCTTTTACCCTTATTGAGATGCTGGTGGTCATATCGATTATGGTCGTGCTTTCGAGTATGATTTTTATTACGCTAGAGCGTAATTTTGATGATGTGTTAACTGCTGATGCGATTAACTTGCAAACTACTTTGGACCGCGCACGTGCTCTGGCTATGAGTACCGGAAATGTTCATGGAGTGGCCTTTCATCTTGAAAATGCTGGCGATGGCTCAGTGCTGAAAAACAAATCGGTTCTTGATGATGCAAATGAGTTATTTATCGGCCGTCACTGGTATTGTATTATTGGCCCAGATCCAGCGGCTATAGGAAATGTGACTGGTTGGAATGTGCAGGGCTTTCCGCCGTTACGCCGCGTCTATTGGAATAGTACCTGCAGCCATCCCGCTCTAATGGATTATGTAGAAGCGGTTGAGAAGTCTCAGGTTGGTCCGCGTCAATATTTATCAGAAGGTGTGCGATTTTTGGCGCTTTCAGATAGTGATAGAATTTTTCATCACAAAGTAAATTCCAGTGGTAGTGATAGTATCATAGGTGGTGGTCACCCAAATCATGTTCCTGAGCGACCATGGTATGGTTGGTATAATAAGGCAGATAAAACATTATACCCATGGGGGGGCTACAACCGCGATTTGGATAAGATGTTAGGCGGTCCAAATACTGCGCTCGATTATGCTGGTTTAGACGGAGAGATTCCCTATGATCCAGACTTGGATACGAATATTAGTCCAAATGAGGTTTGGGGTAATATTAAGTTTGTTTATGATTATGATGCGAGCAGTACTTCGTCAGCGGTGTATACAGGTGCTACAGCTCGTTGGGCAGCGGATGTTGGCGCAGAGGACAAAATAAACAATACCCATTATAAACGTACCACCATTACGCAAATCGGACCAGACACCGAGGTCTTGGCTGGAAAAAAACGTCCGGTATTAAATGCGCATTGGTTGGATTTTATGATTTATTTTCAACCGAATGGCGAAGCCCAGATTACGAGTGGTCACATTCGCTCTCAGTTAATGAATGCGGCTGCGCATAATAGAAGTAGAACCGGGCGCGCTCAGATGGGCATGGTATTCAAGGATGACGACGTTGCTGGATACACCTTCACACTTTGTCGTGATGTTGACCCAGAGGCGGATGCAGACTTATATACGCAGACGAATCCTATAACTGGACAACCGGCGTATAATAAATTTGAGACTGTGGAGGATGCCTTTAAGTCCATCACACCCTTTTTACGCGTCTATGTGCATAAACTGAGCGGCAAAACCGCGATCCGTAGCAACGCGCATCCACTGCATCAAATAACGGCTGATGATCTATTGCAGAGTGATCCTTATCCTCGGTTAAGGGATTAGGGGCGCAGCATGAGGCGATTGCAACAGCGAGCGGCATTTACGCTGATTGAAACAACCCTAGCCTTAGGAGTTCTTATTTTTGGCTTAACGGCGATTGTATCGGTGTATATGATCTCCTTGAGTTGGATTGAGGAGATTCGCATTGAGTTAACGGCATTGCAAACAGGGCGCATCGTATTGGCCGATGCGAGTGTGCTGAGGAACAGGGACGATACCCCCGCTGGCTGCAGTAATTTAGATGAAACGGCTAAGGGTTGGGTGAATGATTACTTTGTCGTACGTACGGTTGAGAAACCGTCCTATCCGGATTTTGATTCGGCCGTAGGGACCTATCTGCGCGTGCGGATTCAGGTGTATTTTGGTGGAGATGATGAAGATGGCCTACTCGCCCATGATTTTTACAGTGAGCAGATAATGCCGGCGGAGTATAAGTGATGAGATATGTACGCAGGCCTCAGCGAGATAATCGTAGTGCCTTCACCATTCTGGAGCTATTGATTGCTAGTACAATTTTTATTGGGCTGATGTCGTTGTTGTCTGTTGCCTTTAACCGCCTTTCCAGTGGTGGCCAAAAAGCATTGAAGGTTTTGGAGATGCATGCAAAGGCTGATACGCTCATGCGTTTTATTGAAAAGGAAATCAGATGTATGCCGCATATTGCTGCAGTGCATTTGAAGCAAGAAAGTGCAACAGAGCCAGGTACTTTAACATTCATGAAGCAAACCAGTGATACGCATTATTGGCGTTCCCATAGAGGTAGAACTGTTGACAATAAGAATCCGTTTAATCTAGGTCATCAACGCTTTCGTTTTGTAGACATTGTGTGGACGCGATGGGAGTGGGGTGCTGGTGCCTTTAAGGCCGGTGATTCCCGATTGAACCGCTATGTACATAGCATTCACCTCATGGCAAACCATAAAAATATTCATCGATATAATACTTCAACGGCTGGCGTATTATATGAGGTGAATTTGGATAAACCCTTCGGTATGCAGGATAATGATGTTGAGCCAATGGTGCAACGTCACTATGATTTCTTTGAAGGTAAAGGCAGTCCAGCACCGGTTAATCAGGCCACTGGAGAAACGGGTGCAACAGCAGCCGAGCGAGTGCAGGTATACCGGACAGTTGGTGGCAACTTTTTTTACTCTGGGTATCCGACAAAATATTGGCGTTCCGATCTATTTAGTAAGGATGATTCTCCGTATCGAAAATTTACCGAAGAATTTCAGGGCGGTGACTTGCGCCATCACTATACCACGCTCTCAGTTGGCACAAAAGATGCACTTAGCGACCCAAATGCATATGCGGTGCTAAACGAAGACGGTCAATCCTTAAATAAAGACCGTTTAAATCTTGTCGGTGCTAGCGATACCGATGCCTATGATCGTGAATTATACCCCAGTCAAATTAATGAGATGTTGAATGGTATTGAATTTTTCAATGCCGATTTTGTTAAACGTAATGGTACGGTGATGACCAGTGCTGATGAGAGTGACCGTTTATCTGACGGTTCTGATAGTTTAGATATTTCTGGAGTGGAAGCACAATCCGGCGTGGGTATGTCAAAGCGTCCCATCCAAATGCGTATGTCCTTCCTCTTGCATGCGATTCCGCAGGAGGAATTTGATGAGCTTGACTTTGATGAAGACGGTGATGTGGATGAGCTGTTAGCGACCGCTATCCGTGACGCTGTCTATGCTGATATTGCGCTTAGTAGTCGCGAAGAGCGTATGCGTGCATTTAAGCGGCACGCGACTAAACAGGGCTTTGTGGCCATCGAATTTTATCAAAGTGTACAGTTGGGGTATTGAGATGCCTACTTATGAGAAGTGTTTTTATCAGCAGCAGCGAGCCTCGGTGCTTATTCTCGTGGTGATGACCTTGAGCCTGATGGTTACCATAGCGGTGGGGTTCATGACCATTGTTGGTAATCAAAAAGGCAATGCAGTGGCAGTCGCCCTGCAGACGCATGCAGACATTACTATGCAAGAAGCACAGTCGCAGGTAATCCGTTTGCTAAATGAAGGCATGAAGGAAATCGAAGAGAGTGATGGAAAAAAAGTCCAATATATGACTAGTAGTAATTTACCGGTACGCCGATATTTCTATCCACTTGTAGATGAAGATGCGGATCCCATGACCGATGATGACCGTCGGGTGACTAGTCCGAGCGATAAAGGGACCTTGCGTCCAACTACTGGTGGGACCCTTTCAAGGCATCCGTTAATCAATACGAATATTCCTATTACCGATTTACGTCATTCATCAAGCTATAAACCAAAATATTATCGCTGGGTGAACACGGCGTGGATGGATAGTGATATGCAGCGCATCGAGATAGATGAGAGCATGTCTCCAGATGACCGCACTAAACGTATGAAATCAGCACGCTACGTTTCACGCTATACGGCGCAAATTGCTGATACCAATGGATACTTGTCGATGCATAATAATTACCCCGACTCTGTGTCCGGCGGTGCAAGTATTAATCGCGGCAAGGGCACTGAAGACAGTGTCCATTATATTCGCCAACAAAATTACCTGCGGAATTTTGGTCGCAGCATTAAGAGTATGATTGGCACTGGTTTTGGTAAGGAAGAGAAGCAAGCGCGACCGCAGTTGCGTTATGATGCAAACTTAACTCGCAATGATCCCTTGGATTTAGAGACGGTGAGTATTAGTGATCAGGCCGCACGCTATAGTATGCAGGCCGGATCACCTACCTCTGATAATCGTACCAGAGTTGAGCGCATGTTTCGAAGTGGAGATTTACAGTACGAAGGCGCAGGTGTGCCAAACTATTATATAAAAGGACGGCAGTATACATGGTTGCCGGCGATAAATATGGC
>CBDUFM010000057.1:0-9676 GCA_965366325.1 uncultured bacterium | reverse complement strand
AGAAAGGTGGCTTGAAATACCAGTAGTTCCAAATATGGTATATATATCAAATATGGAATTACTATGACGGCTGTGCCAGCGCTGAAACGTGGATTAGAGATTTTGAATTTACTCAACCAACATGAAATGTTGAGTCTTGAGCAAATTGCCAATCAGACCAGCTATCCCAAGGCTTCGATACTACGGATGTTGGAGACCCTCGGCGAAATGGGCCTCGTCAGTAAAATCAAAGAATTAAAGCAGTATCGCGCGCTCTCATCATTAATGCCGCGTGAGCATGGATTTGAACAACGTTTACAGTCTCAGTTACATGCGTTGGCTGAAAGCTGTGATGCCTGTGTTGAGTGGTATGACATAGAAGCGCTTGGACTGCGCATTGCTCAGCGTTTCAGTGCGCCTGAAAATGAAGTGCAAGTATTTGCGCGGGTTGGTTATGTGCGTGAATGGCAACAAGAATTAGAGGCGGTATCGGCAGTCGGCTTGGCCTTTATGGAAAATATTGAACCTGGATTAAAAGCTGCGATTGAACTGGAAGCCGAGAAGCAATTGTGGGTCTACGATCAAAGCGGTGATCATCGTTTTCTTTCCGAAAATGAATTGCAGAAAACTTTAAAAGATACGCAAGACGCGCGCTTGTATTGTGATCCATTTTATAATGACAATGGCGTGAAGCGCATGGCGGCACCGGTGTTTCAAGATGGGCAGCTGGTCGGTATTGCAGCCCTAGCAATGAGCTATCGTCCACAATTGGACAAACAAATAAGCGCTAATCGCACTTTACTCATTCAATGTGTTCAACAATTAGAGAAATAAAACTTAATCGATAAAACAATTCAAAAAAGGAAATGAGATGAGAATACTGTATTTAGATTTAGACACCCTGCGGCCAGACCATTTAAGTTGCTATGGCTATCATCGTAAAACGTCACCAAATTTGGATAAAATTTGTGCTGATGGTGTGCGTTTTGATAACTATTATTGTAGCGATGCGCCCTGTTTACCATCGCGTACGGCAATGATGACGGGTCAATTCGGTATACATACTGGTGTCGTAAATCATGGCGGTACAAACGCAGATCAACGATTGCAGGGTCCGAGCCGCGATTTCCGTTTTAATTTAGATCAAACGAGTTTTCCCAAGGTAATGTGGAATGCGGGCATGCATACCTGTTACATTGGTGGTTTTGCCAATCGCCATTCGACCTATAATTATTACTGTGGCTTTAAAGAAATTCATGATACTGGTCATGGTGGTATGGAGAGTGCGGAAGACGTAACCCCATCCGCTCTTGAGTGGATCAAGGCCAATGCAGATAAAGATGACTGGTATTTGCACGTTAATTACTGGGATCCGCATACACCCTACCGCGTGCCAGAGGGCTATGGCAATCCGTTTGAAGATGAACCAATTGACGAGTGGTATACACAAGAATTAATTGATAAGCATCAGAAAAAAGCTGGTCCACATAGCATCCAAGAAATTAATATGTACGATGATAAGTGTGCTGATAAGTACGAGCACAGATTCTTGGGCCGCGTCGATGATATGAAAGATATGAAGAAGTTCATCGATGGTTATGATTGTGGTATTCATTACATGGACTCACATATTGGCCAATTGTTGGACGCTCTGCGTGAGGCAGGGGTCTATGATGATTTAGCAATTATTGTCAGCGCCGACCATGCTGAGAATATGGGTGAGCTCGGTATATATGCCGAGCACGCAACAGCTGACTATGTTAACTGTCGTATTCCGATGATATTCCGTTGGCCAGCGGGCGGTGCGAAGGGCCATGTCGATACGGGTCTTCATTATAATTTGGATATTGCACCAACGGTAGCGGAATTATTAGGCGTGAATACCACGAATTTAGAGCCGCACTGGGATGGTAAGAGTTATGCGAAAAGTATTTTGCATAAAGAGGACACTGGCTACGGACAAATAGTAATCAGCCAATGTGCACACGTTTGTCAACGCGGCGTGCGCTGGGGACCATATTTGTACATGCGCACCTACCATGATGGCTACCATCTGTTTCCGAAAGAAATGCTGTTTAATATCGAAGAAGATCCACGCGAAGAGCATGATTTAGCAGAGTCGCATCCGGCCTTAGTTCATGAGGGTGCATGGCGCCTGAGTAAATGGCATGATGAAATGATGGAAACCATGCCGGCGGGCTATCATGATGACCCACTGTGGAATGTAATCAAAGAGGGTGGGCCTTTGCATGCGCGCGGGCATTTACCGAGTTATGTCAAGCGCTTAGAAAAAACCGGCCGTGCTGAACATGTCGCTGAATTAAAGCGCCGCCATCCGCAAGAATTCGCGCAGGCCTAGCTGCGCCAGAGCGAGCAGTGATGCGTAGAGCAGATGAGGAGCCCACGGGCTCCTCATTTTTTTGCTAACGCGAATAGCGCAGAATGCAATCCTCTTGGGGCTACGAGTTACCTAACGGCTGGGGGGCAGGCAAATAAGCCAATGGTTTTTATGGTATTGGCGCTCGCTGTAGAGAGGATCGTGCTACGGAGTGCTTATGAAAATAGATATCCTTGTAGCTGCGCAGAAAGCGCATCCCCGTTTATTTGCCGTTGCCGATACCGCGGCGCTGCAAGCGCGTATCGACGGACACGAGCATTTAGGCATGACGTATCAGCTTTTACGCAGCCAGGCTGATGCGCTCTTGGATAAGGAACCGCTGACACGGATACAAATTGGCCGGCGTTTATTGGATGTCTCGCGCGAGTGTTTAAAACGTGTCTTATGCTTAGCGTTATTGTGGCGATTAAGCCACGAGCGTTGTTATCTAGAACGGGCCAAGCAGGAGCTTTTGGCAGTTGCTGCGTTTACTGATTGGAATCCATCGCATTTTTTAGACGTAGCGGAAATGTGCGCTGCGGTGGCAATTGGTTATGATTGGCTCTTTGATGAATTATCAGCAGCAGAAAAGGGCTGTCTCAAGCAGGCGATGCTGGAAAAGGCGTTGTTTCCTTCTTTGGAGGAACAATACAGCGGCTTTGTCCGTCTAAAAAATAATTGGAATCAGGTCTGCCATGCTGGCATGAGCTTGGGCGCACTGGCCATCGCAGAAGATGAGCCGCAGCTCGCAGAGCAGATTGTTCGTCGCGCGGTTGAGCATGTGCCCGCCGCAATGCACGAATATGCACCAGACGGTGCTTATCCAGAAGGGCCCGGCTACTGGAAATACGGAACGACCTATAATGTCATGCTTATCGCTGCCTTAGAATCAGCCTTCGCTACAGATTTTGGACTATCTGACATGCCAGGCTTTTTAGCATCGGCAGATTATTATCGACACGTAACGGGACCGGATGGTTTGTTTTTTAATTATTCGGATGCCGGGAAAAGCGATGGAGTCTCGCCGCCGATGTATTGGTTTGCCAGTAAAACTGGTGACAAAAGTTTATTATGGCGCGAGCTACAAACTTTGCGCGCTTGGGTAAACGGGGACACCCAGAAAAATGAAAATGATCGTTTTTATGCGCTTTTATTTGTGTGGGCTCCTGATGATATGACGGCCAGCGAGCCGGCGCACACGCAGTGGACTGGTCATGGAACGACACCAGTAGGCTTGCATCGTAGTAGCTGGTCAGATCCGCAGGCTAGCTTCGTTGGTATAAAAGGCGGTACGCCAAACGCTAATCACGCGCACATGGATATTGGTAGTTTTGTATTTGATGCGCTGGGCGAACGTTGGATTCATGATCTTGGTGCTGAGAGCTATCATAAATTAGAAGAACTCGGTATGAATTTATGGGGCCGCGCTCAGGACGGTGATCGCTGGACGGTGTTTCGTTTAAATAATAAAAGCCATAATACCTTGGTAGTTAATGATGCCCTACAGCGGGTCAGCGGATTTGCGCCGATTATCAAATCCAGTGTCGAGGCAGACCGTTCTGCTACGATTATTGATATGACGACAGTTTATGCGGATCAATTAGCGCATGCCCAGCGTGGACGAGCCTTGCTGGCGGATGCATCGATTCTTATTCAAGATGAGATTAGCGCGCCAGCAGATAAACCAGCATCGATTCGTTGGTCGATGCTGACCAAGGCACAGGTGCGTATGCAGGGTCCACGCCAAGCCATTTTAGAGCAAAATGGGAAGCAGGTTCAGGTATATCTGCACAGCCCTGCCACGGCAGTGTTAGAGACCTATGATTCGGCAACGCCAGCGGCGGCGCATGATTCAGAAAACCCGGGAAGCACACAAATTGGATTCAACATCGGATTAGATGCGGCAGCACAAGCGCAATTAATCATTCAAATCCTGCCTGTAGACAGCCCGGTAGCTGATACGGAATTACGTCCATTATCTGAATGGTCCTAGTGAGCTAAAGCGAGCAACAATGAGCGTGCGTATTCAAAGTGATTTTCCGGGTGCAAATATCAAGCTTGATGCTGTGCATGTGCAAGAACGCAATGGGCAACGTGCATTTCAGATTGAAGTCCATCAGGATTTGCGTGATACCACGCAGGATTGGTTTTATTGGTATTTTGCCCTGTCTGATTATCGGGCCGGTGATATTTTAGATATCATATTTACCAAGAGTACGGCGCTGGGGGTTCATGGACCGGCGTATTCCGTAGATAATGGTAAGACTTGGGCATGGCTTGGGGCGCAAGCTGAGCGTGAAAATGCGTTTCGTTTTATTGTTCCTGATGCGGTCACCGTTCTAGAACGTGGTTTACGCTTTGCATTTGCGATACCGTATCTAGCGGCGGATTGGGATGCATTCTTAGCGGATTTTGCGCATAAGGATAAGCTTGAAAAACACCAGCTCTGTGAAACCAAGTCTGGGCGGGTAAATTATTATTATGACATCGCAGCCACGGACGCAGAGCTAGCACACAGGGTGCTCTTAACTGCGCGCCATCATTGCTGTGAAATGATTGCTAATTTCGTGTTAGAGGGCTTTTTAACCTGGGTATCTAAGGGCGATGAAGCTGAGTCGCGCTACCTCGCGCAGCAGGTGAGTTTTTTCCTCGTACCATTTGTCGACCTTGATGGTGTTGAAAATGGTGATCAGGGCAAATTACGTGCACCGCGTGATCACGGCCGCGATTATGCTGGTGAGAGCATCTATCCATCCTGTGCGGCTATTCGAGCATTAGTCCCGGCCTGGGCTGGGGACAAGTTGCATGCGTCCTTTGATATACATTGCCCATGGATTAGGGGTGAACATAACGAAGTGATTTATTTAGTTGGGAAATCTTTTCCAGCCATCGAAGAGCAGCAGCGTGCATTCTCAACTATTTTAGAAGAAGCACAGCAGGGTGCATTAAACTTTTCGGCCTCAAATTTCTTGGCCTTTGGAACGGCTTGGAATACGAACACCAATACGACGGATGGCGCGCCCATTACATATTGGGCCCATCAATTGCCAAACTTGAAATTGTGTACGGCGATTGAAATGCCTTATGCCCACGTGCGTCATGAGCAAGGAACCGATGGGGTACAGATAAGCCCAGAAAATGCACGCGCATTTGGTGCAGATTTTGGTCGCGCCATGGCTCGCTATTTACAAACGATCTAAGCCATCCTGTTTAATTGAGGATGCCGAGCTCACGTACACAGACCGTAGCAGCACCGATAAAATCCTGTACGTGTTGCTGGTCTTGGTCTTCACTGCGATAGGCCAATAACAGCTCACTGTGGATGCCTTTACTGCCAAGCGGCAGTGTTTGAACGATGCCACGTTGTTCAGCGTTCCCGAGTGCCCAGCGCGGCAAGGCGGCTAGACCACGGCCTCCGGCAACCAATTGAATAATCATCATGGTTAATTCACATTGTCGACGTTGTGGATTAATTCCAGCCGGTTCTAGAAATTGATTATAAATATCGAGGCGACAAGTTTCTACAGGATAGGTAATCAAACACTCATCGCGCAGGTCTTGGGGTCGTGCGAATTTTCGTTTAGCGAGGGGATGTTTCGGTGAGACAATTAAAACCATCTCATAACTGCCGAGCGCGGTAAACGTGATATCGGGACGCGAGCTACGATCGGTAGCTACGACCATATCAACAATCCCATCAGCCAGACTCGGTAGTGGATCAAAGGACATGTGCGTACGAATGTCGAGATCAATTTCAGGCCACTGCAGGCGAAAGCGTTCTATGCTGGGGATGAGCCATTCAAAACAGCTATGACACTCTAGGGCAATGTGACAGCGTTGTTGGTCGTGATGCAGCAGGGCGCTGATGTCGCGTTCACACTCCTGCATCTCTGCCGTAATGATTTCGGCGGACTGTAGTAAGCGGCGTCCAATGGCGGTAAAGCGCAGCGGCTTGACGCGGCGGTGCACAAGCGGACTGCCGAGTCGTTGTTCAAGGTCGCGTAAATGATGGCTAATCGCTGACTGACTAAGCTGCAAGGCAAGGCCAACCGCAGAGAGGCTGCCTAATTCGCGTAATTGTCGCAGTAGCTGCAGGTCACGTAGCTCAATCATAGTATGAATATTATTCATGAAATACTGAATACAATCTATTATATTTGTAATTGGAAGCGACTAGTCTGTACCGCAGATCACCCACACACAAAAGGAGTATGTTGTGCAAACGAGTGTCTTAGGCTTCCCGCGTATTGGCCCCAAACGAGAGTGGAAGAAGAGTTTAGAACAATTTTGGAAAGCAGCGATTGATGAGGAAACGCTGTATCAGCAAGTCAATGCACTGGAGGAACAGAATTGGCGTCAAATTCAGGACGCTGGCATTGATTGGATCCCGGTCGGTGACTTTAGTCTCTACGACCATGTGCTGGATACGGCCTGTTTAGTCGGCGCGGTGCCCGAGCGTTTTAATGCGGCCGACCAGCAAGCAAATGCTGCGAAAGCTGTGGACATCGATACTTATTTTTGCATGGCGCGTGGTGTGTCGGGTAAGCTACAGGCGCCCGCTTTAGAAATGACCAAATGGTTTGATACGAATTATCACTATTTAGTGCCGGAGCTTAGCGCAGAGTCGCGCTTTGCTATTCGTTCACAACGATTATTCGAGCGTTTTGAGCGTGCGCGGCAATTGGGCTATAATGCCCGTCCTGTGTTATTGGGGCCGTATAGTTTTCTGCGTTTAAGTAAGGGATTAACGGACAGTGCATTAATAGCTTTGTTGCCGTCTTTAACTGCGGTGTACGCAGAGATTATTGAGCGCCTCCACCAATTAGGCGCGACCTGGGTGCAAATTGACGAGCCGTGCATTTCGGCAGACCTGAACGATGAGCATTTTTCAAGTATTGCGGCACAATATCAGTATTTAAAGCAGGCACAGCCAGCCGTGTCATTATTATTGTGCACGTATTTTGCTGACCTGAGTCCGGTCCTCGCACAACTCTGCAGTCTAGCGGTGGATGCTGTGCATCTTGATCTTGCTCGGGCGCCACAGCAATTGGATGTAGCCCTAGCTTGCCTCGGTGAGGATACCATACTTTCACTTGGTTTGGTCAATGGACGTAATATTTGGCGCAATGATGTACAGCAGTCTTTTTCATTAATTAAACGCGCCCAAAGCAAAATCGGTCATGATCGCTTGCAGATATCGAGCTCCTGTAGTCTCTTGCATTGCCCTTATGATCTGCGCTTCGAACAAAAGTTGGCAGCGCATATTAAGGACGGCCTTTCTTTTGCCGTTCAAAAATTGGGCGAAATATATGATCTCGGTCTTGGCGCAAAAAATCAAGATCATCAAGACGATTTACGCCAACATTGGCAAACCCTACAGCAGCAACGCAGTCAACATACGGATATTAATCGCGCTGCGGTACGCAAAAGAGTACAGGGCGTGACTGCGCAGGATGCCGTGCGCAGGAGTGCCTTTGCCCAGCGCAAACGTGTGCAGACAGCAGCCTTGCAACTCCCTGTCTTTCCAACAACAAGTATCGGCTCGTTTCCGCAGACCAAGGAAATAAGAGCCAGCCGTGCGCGTTGGTTAGCCGGATCCTTAGAAGACGCTGTCTACGAAAAACAGATGCAGCAACACATTGCTGCGGTTGTGCAAGAACAAGAGGCGATTGGCCTCGATGTTCTCGTCCATGGTGAAGCAGAGCGAAATGACATGGTTGAATACTTTGGTTCTTTATTGGACGGCATGGCTTGCACAGAGTTTGCGTGGGTACAGAGCTATGGCTCACGTTGTGTGAAGCCGCCGATTATTTATGGCGATGTCTCACGCTCTCAAGCGATGACGCTGACCTGGATTGCCTACGCACAATCATTAACTGATAAAGTGATGAAGGGAATGCTCACCGGACCGGTAACTATTTTGCAGTGGAGCTTTGTACGTGAGGATCAGCCACGCAGTGAAACCTGTAAGCAAATTGCACTGGCGATTCGTGATGAAGTTTGTGATCTGGAACGCGCTGGCATTCATGTTATTCAAATTGATGAGCCAGCCCTACGTGAAGGTTTGCCCTTAGATGTCAACCAACATGCCAGTTATTTGCAGTGGGCCAGCGAGTGTTTTCGTTTATCGGCTGCGGGTGTTGCTGATAGCACGCAGATCCATACGCACATGTGTTATTGTGATTTTAATCACATCATTAAACACATCGCCAGTTTGGATGCGGATGTTATTTCGATAGAAACGTCACGTAGCCACATGGATTTATTGGATGTATTTAAGCAATTTGCCTATCCCAATGATATAGGCCCAGGTGTCTGGGATATCCACTCGCCGCGTGTACCAAGCGTCGCAGAGATGACCTGTTTATTGGAGCGTGCTGTGGAACTGATACCGGCCGAACAAATTTGGGTGAACCCAGACTGCGGTTTGAAAACCCGCGCTTGGCCCGAAGTGCGTCAGTCCTTGCTCAACATGGTGGAGGCGGCGCAACGGATGCGTGCATGAGCGCAGGTTTAGCACAGCTGAAGCAGCGTAAAAAAGAGGCCTCGATTGCTAGCAACAGCAATCGAGGCTTTTCTTTGTGCTTTATCGCCGATAGGGCGCACTGCTATTTAATGTTATTATGCCTGTGCAGAATCCTCGTCTGCTGCAGACGGTTCTGTTGAGGCTTTTTCTTTTATCAGAAAACAACAGAGCAAAATGGCCAGTCCAGCAAAGGCAATGCTAATGCCGATCGATGTTGTCGACAAACTCTTGCTAACTCGTTCGGACAATTCGGCGGGATCAATGTTGCCGCCATTGTGGCTCATACTCTCAAAGGTGGCGAGCATGCTGCTTGCGCTGGTGTAAATCCCCATGGCGACGCCGGAAAAAAGCAGGAGCAAGCCGCATGATTTAAAGAAGCTGCGTACTGTCATAAGAAAGGACCTTATTGATTGCGTAATGCCTGTTTGGCTGCGCGGTGACGTTCGGCTTTAATTTTATTAATGCGTAGATTAATGTCGTAGGAATGGAGTTTGCTGTCTGAACACATTTTGTTGATGAGGCCGCGTTCATCATAGGAGATTGTATTATCGGCCAGTGCCATGTGAATCATGATGTCTAAGTAGTACTGTGCTTCTTCGGTGTCTTGAGGGAGCGGTATTTCCAGTTGATGCGCTTGGATGTCTTGAATTAATGCAGGGATTAAATCAGGCTTGAGATTATTGCTGGACGCAAATTTTTCTAGCTGAGCCTGTTCGCGTTCGTCAATGAAGCCATCACTGAGAGAAACCTGAATGATCCAAGCGAGACAAGACTCAGCGTATTTGGCATTGCCA
>CBDUFM010000056.1:0-9679 GCA_965366325.1 uncultured bacterium | reverse complement strand
CGGTAAGGATTACACAAAAGCCCTGCGCATTGCCGAGAATTTCACGTGCACGTTGGCGGGCTGTCGCTTGATCGAGGCTCGCGTCCTGCTGCTGAATTTGCGTCACTACCGCAGCGAAGGGGCCCTCGCCAGTTTCGCTAAATTGCTTAATCCCGTTTTGTACTTGCGGTGTCAGTGGTGCCAGAAAGACGCTATGTAACTCGCTTTCACCATTGAACATCGCTAGGGGATTGAATTGGCCGCCGTCAGCAGCGCCTTGCAATTGGTCTGCAAAGGCCTGGAGGTCACCACCGAGTAATGCTTTTGGGTCAAGTCCGAACATGCAGGGGACGCTATCAGGCGCTTGCTTTGCAACAAGCGCTAGCGGGAACTAAGACGTGACAGGCTCAAACGACTCTTACTATGCGCGCCCCATGACTAATAAACGCGTCTATATTGAAACCTTTGGTTGCCAAATGAATCTCGCCGATACCGAAATGGTACTCGATGCGCTGTCGCAAGATGGCTATGAGACAACAGATAGCACCAAAGATGCTTCGCTGGTTCTCTACAATACCTGCTCGGTGCGCGACAATGCCGAGGGTAAAATCCGTGGCCGTCTGGATCACCTCAAGGGTGTGAAGAAGCAGCGTCCCGATCTTAAGATCGGTATTATGGGCTGTATGGCTCAGCGTGAGAAGTCTGAGCTCCTGCAGAAGTATCCGCATTTGGACTTAGTAGTCGGTACCGACCAATTCGTACATATGCCTGCGCTGCTGAATAAGCTAGAAGAGCAGAAGCAGATAGCGGCAACTGATTTTGGTGATTTTGAAGACCGTAACTGGGGTAGCATTCGCAAAGACGGGATTAACGCATGGATCCCCGTGATGCGCGGTTGCAATTACAACTGTACCTATTGTGTGGTTCCCAATACCCGTGGTAAGGAAAAAAGCCGCGACCCACAATTAATAGAAGATGATATTCGTCGTGCAGTCGATGAAGGTTTTTCACAGGTCACTTTACTTGGTCAAACCATTGATGCTTACGGTAAGACCTTGGGTGATGGCAGTAACTTCGCCAGCTTACTGCGCCGTGTTCATGAAATTGATGGTTTGAAGCGCGTGCGTTTTATTACCAGCCATCCCAAAGATATTACTGATGAGTTACTAGATACGATTGCCGAGCTACCACGTGTGTGTAAACATCTGCACGTGCCAGCGCAGTGCGGTAGTTCGAAAATATTACGCTTGATGGGTCGTCGTTATACGCGAGAAGGTTATTTGGACTTTGTTGAGCGCGCACGTAGTCGTATGCCAGATGTAGAATTGTTGACTGATATTATTGTAGGTTTTCCACGCGAGACCGATGCGGAATACCAAGAAACGGTATCGTTAATGCATGAAGTTAAATTCGCTGGCGCCTATGTCTTTATGTACAGCCCACGTCCAGGTACTGGTGCATGGAATCTCTCTGATGATGTGAGTATGGAAGAGAAGAAGGCACGCTGTAACGAAATTCTCGCCATTCAATTACAGCATCAAGAAACGTGGTATAAATCGTTGCGTGGGAAAACCTTTGAGATTTTAGTTGAAGGCCCCAGTAAGAGTAACCCAGAGCGCTTGGCTGGTCGTAGCATCGGAAATTTAAACATTGTGATTCCACGGACAGACGCTGCTGGTAATAGTCGTGATAGCTTGATTGGTAATCTTGCACAAGTAACTATCAATGATTCCACTAACTTAACGCTGTATGGTGATCTAGAGGCGTAAGCGACGTGGGACAAGACTTCGTTTTAATTAATGATGATTTGTTCCCTGCTGCCGAAGCGACTATTAGTGTTTTCGACCTTGGTTTTATGCGCGGGGTTGGCGCCTTTGAAACCCTGCGTACCTATGCTGGTGGTTTGCCGCATGCCTTAACGGCGCATTGTGATCGCATTTGGAAGGCGGCCCACGAATTTGGTTTAGAGCCATTGAAGACCGAGGCTGAAGTGCGCGCCGATCTTGCGAAATTATATGCTCACTGTGGCTACGATGAAATTCGCGTCAATTTAATGGTCACACCCGGTCAAAACACAGATGGCTTGTTTAACGCGGCGCATCCAACCTGGGTCATGATCGCCAAGGAATTAAAACGCTTCCCAGCACATTATTACAGTGAGGGGGTTAAGGCGATTTGCTTTGACGGTGAACGACCCTTGCCACATCTCAAGACGACTAGTTATCTCGCTGGCCGCCGTGGTTATTTGCAGGCTCAAGCGGCCGGTGCGCACGAAGCTTTTTACGTTAATCCACATGGCGATGTCACGGAAGGCGTTACCTCTAATATTTTAATAGTGAAAGATCAGTGCATTTTTGAGGTCGAAGATGATTGCCTCGCAGGTATTACTAAGGCAGGCATGCATGTACTTGCTGACCGCCTCGGTATTCCATGGTCTAAACAACGAATAAGCAAAGCCATGTTATACGATGCGGATGAATGTTGGATTACTTCAGCTGTGCGTGAATTAATCCCCGTTGTACAAGTGGATGATCAAAAAATTGGCTCAGGTTGTGTTGGACCCTTAGCCAAACAATTTATGTCTTTGTATGGTCAATACTGCATCGACGAGGTGCGGGCTGATGCTGCAGCTACTTAATCGCTGCGACGCATTTCAGGTCGAAGAATTACCAAAATACGAAGCATGCGGTAGCGGGTCGCAAACATGGTTATGGCTACGCAAAGAAAATCTACATACCGATACCTGTGTACATATCCTCGGGAAGTTATTCGGCTGCAAAGCCCGTGGCATCGGCTACGCTGGAAAAAAAGATAAATTATCGCTGAGTTATCAATGGTTTTCTGTTGCTGATGTTTCCCATGCAGAGGCCTTGAAGAACCTGCCGCTTGAAGGTGAAGAACACGGTGGTTCTTGGGCGATAGAAAAAATTGTTGCGCATGATCACAGTTTGGGCATGGGGCAGTTGTTAGGCAATCGTTTTCGGATATTTCTCGACCCAGATCTGATGGACGCATCAGACGAGGCAGCCTTAATAACGGCGTGTCAAAAACTATCTTCAGCGCGCGGTGAGGATTGTTTGTTAAATCTTTATGGCTCACAACGCTTTGGGCATAATGGACAGAATCTCACTGCAGCACGCTTATGGGCAGCTGGTGACTATCAGGACTGTGTGGATTTATTGCTCAGTACGCAAAGGGGCGACGCGGGTATGCTCCGTACATTGGTTCGCGCTGCTGAAAAAGAAACAAACCCCAAGCAGATTTTAAACCGCGCTGGCAAAACCGTTAATCACTTTTTCGCCTCAGTCGCACAGAGTCATATATTTAATGTCATGGCAACAGCTCGTCGTGATGCAGGATTATTATTTCAGGTGCGCGAAGGGGATCTCTTATTGCGCCAAGGTAAGTCAGCCTTTCATGTACGTCCTGATGAAATTGAACAATTACAATCTGATGTCGCGGCAGGCTTGGCCGCAACAAGCGCTGCGTTACCTGGCGCCAAGGTACGCAGGCCCGGACCAAGTGTCGAGGCTGAAGAGCAGCGCTGGATTGCAGATTGTGGCATCGATAGCGCCGTGTTTAGGCGCGGTGGCGTCTTTCAAAGTCCCGGAGAACGTCGACGAATTGTATTACAGTTTCTAGAAGCGCTGAACTATGACCTAGAAGCGCATTGCTTACACTTCGCGTTACCGGCAGGGTCTTATGCAACGCTCGTTATGGATGCGCTTGGTATTGCTGATCCACGCCGTTAAACTGATGTTCATTAAGGAAGAAATATGATGGTGTTTAGCTTGCTAAGTTTGGGGGCCATCATGGGCATTCGAACACCGTCCTTGGTGTTTTTTGCGCTAGGAATACTGTTTTTGCTCATTGTATGGATCGTTATTATGCGGACGACGCCGCAATATTGTTGTAATTGTCATAAGCGCGTGCGGCGCTTCGATCAATTATCTAAGGAGCAACAGCGTTTAATTCGCAGTCATTTTATAGAGCAAGAAAATCGTCAGGTAGATGACAGCGGCGTTTTTGTCTGTTTAGCGTGTCGCTACATGCACGATGATTTTTCTGGAGAAAAACATAATCGCGATGCAGGATCGAGCTATAACGGCTTGTCATTTAGGCGACATGTACAGTCAAGTAAGTGGCGCACGATCTGCAAAGTTTGTGATGTCATTATGCAGCCCTGCGACCCTGGCTGCGAGGATATCCACTGTCCCCGCTGCGAGACCCATTATACATGGGTGAAACATGAAAAATTAAATTTGTATATATTGACAGCCGAAGGCGATGCTAAGATCCTCAAGTCATGTTCACATCATTTTGGCATTGCGTAATATGCGGGCTTGGATTAGGATAAATCAGCAGTTTTAAAATGCGCATTGTAGATAGTGACTGCGCCGATGATGATAAAACCAGCGCCAGCAATGGTGGAGAGCATTTTCTTGCTGATATAATGAGCAATAAAGTCGCCAGCAATAACGCCGATGGCGCTGCATAGGACGAGGGCAAGCGCTGATGCAGCGAAAATAACCCATTTACTGAGCGCTTTGTCGGTTGCAAAGAGCATGGTCGCGAGTTGAGTTTTGTCACCAATTTCTGCTAAGAAGACGGTGATGAAGATGGTGAAAAACATTTTAATTTCCATTTTAGGAACCTTCGCTTTTTTCTGTGGCTAGCTGCGGCAGCCTGTGCTGTGCTGTGGCAGCATAAATGGATAGATGCGGATAAAAGCACCTTCTAGGCCCTGCGTTGTTGTAGCGATTTATCTACCGATATCACATTAGGACATGTTTTGCGCCTTTGGAATCATGGTTGTAGATTGTCCCTTGTTATACTGAGGGATATACAGGAATGACGCATTTAACGGAAAGGCTGTTGACAATGACTAATGCTTATGCTCCACAATTTCATTTTTTACCGAAAAAAGGCTGGATAAATGACCCCAATGGCTTGGTGTATTTTCAGAATACCTGGCATCTTTTTTATCAATATTACGAACCGAGCGAAGTGGATGGGATGCAATGGGGCCATGCGCGTAGTTCAGACCTGATTAACTGGGAACATCTTCCGCCTGCAATTCAGCCAGACCAACATGGGCAGATTTGGTCGGGTAGTGCGGTGGTCGATAAACAGAATTCCAGTGGTCTGTTCCCGCAGGGATCGGGCATAGTGTGTCTGTTCACCTATTGGGATAGCGAAGATCATCGTCAGTCGCAGGGCTTAGCCTATAGCAGTGATGGCGTGAACTTTGAGACCTATGAAGGTAATCCCATAATTCCGCAGATGCGTTATTTAGATGGACATCCGGATGATAAAGACTTTCGCGATCCGAAGGTGTTTTGGCATGAAGAAACACAGAAATGGATTATGGTCATCGCAGGTGGTAAGCTTCGTATTTTTTCATCCACTGATTTAATTCATTGGGAATTTGAGAGTATAGATGAAGAATTGCGCACCGAGTGCCCTGATTTATTTCAGATGGCCATTGATGGTGATCAGAATAATAAAACGTGGCTACTGAGTTTTGGCGGCCGTGGCTATCGCTTGGGTGACTTTGACGGTAAGCGTTTCACGCCGACAAGTGCATATTTGCCAATGACATTTGGTCCTGACTTTTACGCGGGACAGTCATGGTCAGATGCGCCAGATGATCGACGAATTATGATTTCTTGGTTATATGGATGGAGCTACGAAAGTGGGCCAGATCCAAAAGGAGTGAAGAACCCATTTCCAACTGGTGAGCAGGCGGGTAGCTGTTTAAGTTTACCCTATGAATTGAGCTTAGTGACAACTGATAAGGGCGTGCGTTTGAAACAACTGCCCATTTCAGAAGCGGATACATTGTTTGATGGTGTGCAGGACGATGAGGTTCTTGTCGTTAATGGTGAACAGCGTTTTGACAGTGGGCGTTCTTTTAGCTTCAGTGCAGTTATTGATAGCTGTGCATCAGAATCACTGGTTTTTTCTTTGGATACGCATGAGGGCGGCAAGATTCACGTTGGTTACAACCAGCAAACGAAGCGGCTATTTATTGATCGCAGAGACTGTGGATTTGCGCATTTAGAAAGTTTTGCGCGCTATGTTGAATCGGACGTGTTGGAGCTGCATCAGGGCATGTCAGTGCAGTTTCAATTAGTCGTAGATGCTTGCAGCGTTGAGATATTTGCCCTTCATGGACTTGCGCATATGGCAGCATTTGCGCCGATTACACCTGATGCACAGCTACGCTGTTGCGGAGAAGCTGAATTGCGAGATGTTTCGCTTTCATTGGCAAAATCAGGGAGATGAGGGTTTAGAGAAGCAGGGCACGCAGGTCTTGGTTTAGCGGCTTCGCTTTTTCCTTGCTGGCGCCTGTCCAGAGAGTTCCGTTCTGTGTCTCCCCGTCGGTACGCATCGGCGAAAATCCTTTGCCGATCTTCACTATAGTAGCGATGAGGAGGATCATGGTGGCGTCTACGCTATACTTAGTTGCTGCTCTTGACTTTTCCGGCAGCCGCAGCAGCGCGCCATAAACGTGTCGAAACGGCGTCACCGTGCTCAGGAGGTTAGGTCAGCACATGCTGGGTGCGCTTGATGAAGGTCCTTGGACTGATTCAGAACGTTTGGCAAATTGTTTGGGTTATCATCCAGCAAATATGACGCGCTTTATCGTATGCTCCATGCCGGTGTTTTGCTGCTAGAAACGACGGCATCGATACAGCAAATTGCTGATGAATTTGGTTAGATGGACTAGTTTTATTATCGCATCTTTTTAAGTAGGTCCACAGCACTAGTCCACGTGTTTGGCGGCAAAAATTAACCGCTCCACGGCGGTTATAGCGGGTATTTGAGCTGCGTTCCTCAGGGAGGGATTCGCGCTGAACAAGCTCCCTGTCCTGTCGTATCTATAGCTACGCATGTCTGAAGGCTTTGTTTGCATGTATGCCATCTATAGTCCTTTTGCAATTGCCTGAATAGTCTGTTTGCCATGATACCGATACTTGAAATATCTATGAATGGAGGTCTAGATGTCAAAGGTTCTGTTGCGACGAATTTTGTTGCTACTTGGTGTTATAGGTCTCGTAGTTGTTGTGTGCTTTGTTGGCGTACGTGTATGGGCTGAACTGTCAGAAACCGCCGCAACAAAACGCGGTGCTAGTGGGCCATTGCCGGTAGAAGTAAGCGTGATTGAACGTGGGCGGATAGAGGAGCGTTTACGTATTGCTGGTAGCTTATTGGCGGCAGAAGAATTTTCATTGGCCGCCGAGCTTTCTGCACGATTAGAACAGTTGCAGGTGCATGTCGGTGATCCAGTACAGCGTGGTGTGGTCTTGGCGCGCTTGGATGCACAGCGTTTCGCACAACAAGTCAAAGAATCGGAAGCGCTCTTGCAAATTGCTGAAGCAGAGTTGTTGCAGGCACGTAGTCAAGTTGAGATTAAAAAGCGTCATGCCGATCGTTACCAGCAATTATTACAGCGTGGTATTGCAACGGAGGCAGAGGCCGATGAGGCGAGTGCTGCGCACATCAGTGCCGTTACGCAGATTGCTGTCGCTGAAGCCCGTCAGGCCCAAGCGCAAGCTGAATTGGAAACGGCGCGATTGGATTTAGACAAAACTGAGATTAAAGCACAGTGGGATGGCGATGATAAGCGGCGTGTGGTCGGTGATCGCTGGGTCGATGCTGGTGAACAACTGCAGGCCGGTCAGAATATTATTTCGATTATTCAAATTAATCCGCTCAAGGCGGAAATGTTTGTGACTGAAGCACATTATGGGAAAATAACAGTCGGACAGCATGTAGAGATTGCTGTTGATTCGTGGCCGCAAGAGAAATTTAGTGCCAGCGTGGTTCGTATTGCACCACGCTTTAACCCAGATTCTCGACAGGCGCGCGTCGAATTATCTGTGTCGAATACTGATGGCCGATTGAAGCCTGGGATGTTTATGCGTGCTGAAATGCTCATATCAGCAGCGGATGATGTGTTGTTGATTCCGGAAACAGCTCTCATCAGTCGTGGTGGGCAGGCTTCTATTTTTATAGTGAGCGAAGACATGTCCGCGAAGCAAGTCAATGTACGGATTGGTATTCGTGATCATGGTATGCTACAAATTAGTGCAGAGGACGAATCAGTAGCCTTAGAGGGTGCTCGTGTGATCACCCTAGGGCAGCATTTATTAACTGATGCGAATCCTGTTAGAATAGCGGCTGAGTAATAGATATGAACTTAGCAAAATTAGCTGTGCACCGGCCGGTGTTTACGACCATGGTTGCATTAATTGTGGTGGTTTTAGGGATTGTTTCGTTGATGCGTTTACGCATTGATTTATTGCCAGCTGTTGAGGTGCCAACCTTAACGGTCTCCACAAACTACGAAGGTGCAGATCCAGAAATTGTAGAACGTTTAGTTACGCAAATCATTGAGGAAATTATTAACACCGTACCGGGTGTGACGGAAATGAGTTCGGAATCATCGGAGGGTCGCAGCCAAGTGCGTGTTACCTTTGCTTGGGGTACTGATCTAGATGTGGTTGCTGCAGATGTGCGTTCACGTTTAGAAGAAGAACTGAATGAGATGCCGGACGATATTGAGCGTCCGCAAATCAGGAAATTTGATATTGCTAGTTTTCCAGTAGTGCTGTTAGGTATTGCTAGTGAACTCGATCCAGTGGAGTTGAATGAAATCGTAGAGAGTCAGGTTCGCTACCGTTTTGCTCGTATTCCTGGTGTGGCACAAGTTGATTTATGGGGTGGCTATGAGCGTGAATTGCGGATTGAATTAGATCCACACAAAATGCGCTCGCTTAATTTGCAGACAGCAACAGTGAGTGAAGCGTTACGCAATGCAAATCTAGATTTGCCAGCGGGCACTGTTGAAGATAGCCGCTTTGAGGTGGTGCTACGTGCACCGGCTGAATTTGCAGATGTCAGTGAAATAGAGAATTTGGTCATCGAGCATAGAGGAGATGCGGCGATTACGATTGGGCAGGTTGCGCGTATTCACGATACCAATGTCAAGCAAACGCGAAATATTCGGGTTAATGGTGAGCGTGGAATTCGTGTTGCCATTCGTAAAGAGGCAAATGCAAACACTGTAGAAGTGGCGCGACGGATTTTAGAGGAGATAGACAATACCAATGCAGCCTTGCCGCAGTTGAAAGTCGCTGCCGTTTTAAATCAAGGTAATTTTATCGAGCGCTCAATTCAGAATGTCGCTCAATCGGTTTTGTATGGCGGCGCGCTTGCTGTTTTAATATTGTTGTTCTTCCTCCGTAGTGTGCGCAGCACAACGGTAATAGCTTTGGCCATTCCGCTTTCAATTCTGGCCACATTATTTTTAGTATTTGCAGGAGGCTTGACGTTGAACTTGATGACACTTGGTGGCCTGGCCTTAGGGGTAGGGATGATGGTTGATAGTTCGATTGTGGTATTGGAAAATATATTTAGGCGTAAGCAGGAAGAAAGTGAAACGGCCGAAGATGCTGCTGTTCATGGTAGCGCAGAGGTTGCTGGTGCGATCGTGGCCAGCACGATCACTACGTTGGTGATCTTTTTGCCATTGGCATTTATTGAGGGCGTATCTGGCTTATTGTTTGGCGAATTAGCATTAGTGGTTGTGTATGCATTGATCGCTTCCTTGGTGGTGGCATTAACCCTCGTCCCAATGCTTGCTTCACGCTTATTAAAGAGGCAACAACAGGAGGAGCGACGAGAGGATAAT
>CBDUFM010000055.1:0-9828 GCA_965366325.1 uncultured bacterium | reverse complement strand
TGCGACTTGCTCGCTGTGGTCGGATGCGCCGCTGGCAAGCTGTCCGTCCCATTTGTGTGGGTAAGCTTGGTAATAGGTATTCGGGTAGCCTTTGCCGAGGCCACGTTTATCAACATGAATCGCCTTTGTGACTGTTGCGGGTGCAAGCCAGCTTTTGCGCATGGCGAAGATGGGCATGCTGCCCTTTAAGACTGGTGGCAAATATTTTTGATTTTGTTTGATGGATAATTTGAAAAAGGCGTGTTTAACACGTTTGCCTTGAAATTCGCTCAGATCGAATTTGAATAATCCACGTGCATAATACGACGCTTTTTTATTGACGATCCAGTAACCAACGCTAAGTGTTTGGGCGGCAGGGTTAATGACACCGGTTCTGCCACCTTCGTAACCTCCTTGTCCAAGGCTCAAATCCGTGACACCGTAATAGCTTGCGCCATTGATTTGCGCACCGTTTTGCACAACGAGGATTTTATCTTCTCCATATTTTTCAGATAAATTTTGAATCTCTAAATCACCGCCCACCTTGTTATCGCGCGGATTTATGATAGTGACGCTGTATGCTTTGGTCAGGATTTGCTTACTTAGGTCTGCGGACTCCCAGCGCAGGATCATTTTGTGTGTGCCAGCAGGTGCTGAAAATGGAACCGTCCAAATCCAATCGGAGGTGCCACCACAACCGCAGCCACGATCTGGTACCAGTAATATATTGTTGTTTGGGTCGCTTGGGTTGGCGCATTCAATAACAGCGCTTATCCACGCTGTAGATTTGTGATTAATTCCGACATCTGTGCCAGCGGCTTTCACAAGCCAGCTGTTGCCAAATTTATCGCCAGGTTTGTAGCTGCCAAAATCATCATTAGGGACAATGCCCTGCGCAACTATTTCTAATGTGTGTGTGGGGAATTTTTTGAAAAATGCCTTGGCATTAATCCGCCCTGTTGCACTACGTGCTGGGATCTTCGGATTGGGTTTCCAGTGATTTTCTGAACAGGTTTTGTATTCCTTCTTGCCAAGAGCGAGGGCTTGTTTGAGGGATATGCCAGTATCTGATTGCTCTTGTGCTGCAAGCATGCTGCTGCCGGCAAGCAGAAAAAAGAGCAGGCTGGTAGGTACTAGAGCAGTAACTAGCTGGCGAGTTTTGTTTACGTTGGTAGGCATGCTGCTACTCCCAATAGGCGGAATCTGTATGACCTCGGAGGCGAGGAACAGTTTCTTCTATAGGTGCGGCGTTTTCTAAATCAATGTAAATGAGCCAATTGGTATGTATAATAGTACTAAAAGCTGTTATTTACTGGAAAAATAGAAATTAACGGTATGTTTAATGGTATGAATAAGGGGAGGGATGATGCGGTGAGACAGCGGCGTTCGCCAAAATTGGAGCGCGCCTTAGGGCAATTGCGCGAGCAGATTGAACACGGGGCCTATCCGTCAGACGAGCTTTTGCCGCCAGAACGTGCGATGGCACAAGAGTTAGGGATTAATCGTCAGACCTTGCGAAAAATCTTACTGCGCCTAGCCATGAGCGGTCATCTGGAGCATATACCGTCTCGTGGTCACCGTGTTTGTGCTCAAGCGAAAAACGCAATCATAAAAAGTCGAGAAAAAATTGCCTGTGTTTTTTATCAAACAGAAAGTGCGCTAGCCTTGGATACGTATTACGGCCCTATTTTTTCCTGTATAGTTGACCAGGCAGAGGTTCAAGGTAATTGGCTAACCCAAGCGCTATCAGCGAAGAAGCCAATCGCAGAAATAGCGGACCTTATCGAGAGTGAAAATATTCGCGGCATTATAAGTCTTGGCATAATGCATCGTGGAAAATTAAAACAGTTACAATCTTTGGGTATACCATTGGTATCAGTTGATTATGCGGCCGAAGCAATCGGTATTGATTCAATCATTGATGATGATTTCGATGGAGCATACCAAGCCTGTAAACTGCTCACGCAATTAGGTCATACGAAGATTGCGTATATTGGTATGGTGCGTGGAAATAGCAGCGTGGGACACGAAGAGGAACTCAGCTCTAGTCAGCGACAGCGCGGTTATGCTGCAGCATTAAAAGATGCGGGATTAACGCAGACCTATGTAGCGATTGGCGGATCTGATAGAAGTGCTGGTGAACGTTGCTTCAATGAATTGCATCATAAAAATCCAGAAATAACGGGGTATCTGTGTTTTCAAGACCAGGTGGCCGTCGGAGTAATGCGGGCGGCGCGACAGCAAGGTCTACAAGTGCCTGACGATATCAGCGTGATTGGATTCGGGGATGATCAGCAATTACATGCTGTATTGGATAAACCATTGAGCACGGTGCGCACAGGAACGAGCGGCGTTATTGCAGCAGCAGCGATAGATTGCTTACGGCAACGTCTGCACGAGCCACTGTCGCGACCGCGAACGCTGGTGTTACCCTGTGAATTAATAGTGCGTCAGACTACGGCTCGGTGCCGACAGGATTAAGTGCTTTTGCTGTTGCTACAGGCCATTTGTTCATGAAATGAGAGTAGACCGTGGGAAGATAGTGGCCATACTTCGTGCCTGTCTCAGGATTTAATCACGTAGGAAATACTATGCAGAGAACATGTAAACGTAGGTTCTTTTTTAGAAATATGCTTCGGTGTACATCTGTGCTGCTATGGTCCTGTTTAACAGTTGTTTGTTTATCTGCTGCGTCTGATGCAGAAAAAGGAAAGCCTATGACCTACACAGTGCATAAAGGTTTGCTTTATTCAGAACCTGGTCAGAAAATGACACTTGATTTATTTATACCGAACGATGCCCAGCAGCCAATTCCCTGTGTTATGGTCATTCAAGGTGGTGGTTTTAAGGCGCGTGATGGTCAAGGTTTTCGCCCCTTTGCCGAGTACTTTGCCAGCAATGGTTTTGCGGCGGCATTGATTGCTTATCGTGGCAGACCGAAGCATCGCTATACGGATACGATGGCTGACGTGAAAGCAGCGGTGCGGTATGTGAGAAAGCATAGCAAGGAATATGGCATCAATGCAGAAAAAATTGCTGCGATGGGCCGCTCAGCTGGCGGCACCTTAGCAGGCTTGTTGGCACTCAGTGGTGCAGTTGAAATTTTGGAGGGTGACGGCGGACACGCTGAATTTTCGAGCACCATACAAGCAGCGGCTGGCATTGCCGGTGTCTATGATTTTCCAGCGCGTTTTACTGATAAACAACAGATGGCCATCCAACCGCGTTTGGTAGAAAAAGAGCAGAGCAATGGCGAATGGATTGGTTCGGATTTTTCGACGACGGATAAGGATTGGCTTGCAGCATCGCCACTGACACATTTGGATCCGAAGGACCCACCAATGTTATTTTTGCACAGCAAGGATGACGCGACAGTTCCATGGATGCAGTCGCAGGACATGTACCATGCGATGAAAAAAGTAGGCATTAACAGCGAGATCTACTTAAGTGATGAGGGTGGCCATGGTGGACCATCAAATGCGAAGCAATTGATGCTTAGGTTTTTTAAGAAAGTACTTGGCGAGTAGCTAGTAAGCGGTGCTTCTTATTCAGATTTGATGGCCCCACGGCTTGATTTTGTTCAGATAGTAAGACGCTGCGCATCATGGATTTAGATCGGGCTATACAGCAACGTTTTGGCTTTGAGTTGCCAGCTTTGTATGTGGATTTGCGGGCGGCGGGTTGTTTTGATCCGCAGCATGCCTCACACATTCAGTTTACCGATTTGGTATGGATGACGGCCGATGAAATATTGGCGTGGGTACCCGACCAACATTTAATTGATGGTCTGATTCCTTTTGCGCAGACATTAAGTGGCCACCTTTGGGCATGGCATCCATCAATTGACGACGCGTATCCAGCACCTGTGGTGTATTGTCCTGATGAAGACGAAGTGGGCGTGTTATATGCGCAAGATTTCCAAGCGACTATGTACCGGATGCTCTTAGATGAGTTGGCTAATACATTTTTAGTCGATCGCAGTAGTGATGCACAAGCACAGGTTCAGCTTCAGAAATTTAGCGAGATCCTATCGCCATTTTTTAAACAATCGTGGCAGCAACGTTTGGGTGGCTTGATGGATCGACAGCTGCAGAAAACCCAAGAGAATTTTTATGGGCTTTTGGCTGAAGATGAATTAGAGACGATTTTAGCTGAAGATATTGTCTATGATCGCTTGGATCAGGAATTCTGCTGCGTTAAAGAAAGTGCTTAGGGTTTTTCTTTTGGGAAGCGCTGGCAGAGTTCAGCGTATAAACCTTGGATTTTGTCTGCAGGACAACCAATAATTTCTTGATAGACCGCAGCCGCTTGTTCGCGCTGCTCTTTGTTACGAGCGATGTTATAGCAAATCAGGAGTGCACGATAAAAGTTGGGTCCAGGCTCTTGCATATTTGACGAAACACGAATCGGTTCTGTGTGAGAGAATTGCCAGTCAGGTTTTTGATCCGTAGCAAAATTGCGCTCGATCCAATCACCGAAAATTTCATTGTCTTCGATGAGTGTCTTAAACGGGATGCCAAAGACGCTGCTCACGGTTTTGCCTTTACCAGTGTAGCGGTCTACATAACAGGTTTTCTTAGCCATGTGCGTAGATTATGGCAGCGAGCGTAAATGCTATTGTGTTTTATGGGGGTTAGTATACCGACTTACGCGCTATGACTTTGCCGTCTTTGTAGGTACGCCATTCTGCTTTGACAATCCATGGCTGTAATGATTTAGGAATGCTAAAGTTGGCCGGAAAGATAACGTCGACATTTAATTGTTTCATGCCCCATGCATTGCGTCCACTGATGGCACTGTGTCTGGTTAAATACCTAACGTCGATGACAGGTTGGCTGCCTTGGCGATTGTCGCGGCGAGCGCGCCCACATTTATCGTCAACGACACGAAATTTTTCGGGAAAGTTTGGGAACGATTTGTCCATGTAGCCGGGTACGCTAATAAATGTCGAACCACCTGGAAATTGTGTCCAATCGGTGGCGAGGCAATAGGGGTGTTGATTGACGCTGCGTTTACGATTGCGTGGATGCCAAGCAACATTGCCGTCGGCCCATTCGGGATGACTGACGGCGTGGTCATAAGGGGTGTAGGCAGTTACCTTGGCTTTAATGGTGACGACAAAAACACGAGTCGGCGAGTCGCCTACATTGGGAGAGTCTTGTGGATCCCAAAATAGTTGATCACTATTCGGGCGCCAAGTTTTAACCTGCAACGTTTTCGATTCTGGAATGTTTGCTGGGCTTGTGCTGACTACCGCAGTTTGTTCTGTCGTCGTTTGCGGGTTGACCGGTTCGGTTTTGGGCGGATTGGGACTTTGTTTGGGGTTCTTGGCTTTATCGGCAATTGGTGCAGGGCTGTGCAGGCTAACTAATTCTTGATTTAAAATATCGATGTCGATGGCACTGCTAAATGGACGGATGGTATTCATGGCAATCCATGAGCCGAGAAAGACCATGCCCAGAAAAATTGCTGAGACGCTCAGTCCAAGACGGTGACGTTGCCAAAAGCTTGGCTCTGGATCGACAATTTGACTATGGTCCAAATGGCTGACCGGGAGCTTGGCGCTATCACGGAGAGAGCTGAGTTGTTTTTCACTAGACATGGGCCCTCCTTTCGTGCAGCACGTTTGACGCTGGATTGCTAATGGCCTCTTGGCCTGTGCACTGATCGCTGATTACATCTGTGCTTCTGTTAGCGCCAACCATAAGAGCTTCTATAGTATACCAGCTGTACCCTAGGCTAGACAAGACTTGTTTTACCCTGTGTAGCTTACTGTAAAAATAGAACTTACAACTATTTAGGGTCTATATAGACACATAGTGCTCACCAAGGCACGCTAGCTTGAGTCTGCTTTGCCTAGCTCATGATGCCTGCACAAACAAGGAATGTGCAATGACAACGACTACGGTAAGCACCTTGCAGGCATCACTGCTCGAGTTGATTCGTGTAACTTCATCGGTTTTACCGGATGATGTGGTGAAGGCAGTCCGCGCTGCGAAGCAGCTCGAGGCGGATGGATCCAATGCGGCGTATGCCTTGGATGTGATTGATTGTAATATTGATATGGCCAAAGATGCCAGCCAGCCACTGTGTCAGGATACAGGGACGATAATTTTTGAAGTGCACACGCCGGTAGCCTATGACCAAATTACTTTTCAAGAAACAGCCATCGCCGCAGTTGTGGAAGCCACAGAAAAAGGGTTCCTGCGCCAGAATAGTGTGGATAGCGTCACCGGAAAAAATTCCGGAAATAATTTAGGCCCGGGCAGTCCAGTTTTTCACTTTCATCAATGGCGCAAAGACTACGTCGATGTGCGCTTAATGTTAAAAGGCGGTGGCTGTGAAAATGTGGGTACGCAGTTTAGTCTGCCGCATCCAAAATTAGGCGGCCGTGATATGAAGGGTGTTGAAAATGCCATTCTCGAAGCCGTGCTGTTGGCCCAGGGTAAAGGTTGCGGCCCAGGCATTTTAGGCGTTTGTATTGGTGGTGACCGTGCATCCGGTTACGTGCATTCAAAAGAACAATTGTTACGCACCTTAGATGACAGTAATGACGACCCTGAATTATCTGCGATGGAACAACGGGTCATGGAAAAAGCTAATAAATCAGGAATTGGTCCCATGGGTTTTGGTGGCAACACGACCCTGTTAGGTTGCAAAATTGGTAAACAAAATCGTGTGCCAGCCAGTTTTTATGTCAGTATTAGTTACATGTGCTGGGCGTTTCGTCGTCAAGGCGTGACCTTGCAGGCAGACGATACTATTAACGAGTGGTTGTATTAAGGAGCCTCATAATGTCAGTTATCGAATTACAAACACCCGTCACTGAAGAACAAATTCGCTCATTGAAAGTTGGCGACACGGTTGAACTGAGCGGCCTGCTCTACACTGGTCGCGACGCAGTGCATCACCGCCTACATAATGGTGAAAAACCACCCGTCGATTTAAATGGCATGGTCATTTATCACTGTGGCCCAGTCATGGTTGAAGAAAATGGAAAATACGTGTGCAAGGCTGCCGGTCCAACCACCAGCATTCGCGAAGAGCCCTACCAATGGGAAGTGATGCGCGACCACGGTATTCGTGGCGTGATTGGTAAAGGTGGCATGGGGCCTAAGACGCTAGCAGCCTGTAAAGAATATGGGTGTTGTTATTTCCATGCGATTGGTGGTGCTGCCCAGGTGTGCGCTGCACGGATCACCGATGTGCTTGGTGTCGATTGGATGGATCTCGGTAGCCCTGAAGCCATCTGGCATTTACAGGTGGTTAAATTTCCAGTCATTGTCACCATGGATGCGCACGGCAATAGCTTGCATAAAGAGGTGCAAGAGGCGAGCGCCACTATTCTAGACGGTTTTATGTAGACGGCCTACACTGAACGCAGAGAGACTTATACTGACGCAGCTCAACTGAGCTGCGTCAGTTCTTTATGAGTTCAAGCCCATGCCTTCAAGGGAAACTGTGTCTAAGTGATGTTATCATAAGAGATTAGATGTAATAATTTACTGCTGCCTAGTCTCCCTTGTGCTTCTGCTTATTTCTCGGGTATACTATCCGTTAGGCGGATTCCCAAAACAATGACAGCTCAGCAATTACGTTCCTGTTGTGATGAGACGACTTATGAGATCAGAGATCACAGGAGTCATTGGTCACGTGGTTTAAAAACCGTTTTTGCAGAACAATTGCCAGAGCGTGGTTTAGTGGAAGTGATTATTTTGCCGGAATCAGCGGCGAGCTTACGCGAGCAAATCATTAAAGAAGCGGCCGCGATGATGGCATTAGACGATGAGCGGATTTTAGTGCCGCTTGATATTGTCGAAGTAGAAATGGATCAGCTCGGTTTGGTCTATCCGTATGAGCAACAGGTCAGCATTGCACGTGTCTTTGCAAAATATGAACATGCATTTAGTGAAACCGCGGCTGTCAAAATATGTACGACTTTATTAGAGCTGCTCCATATCCTGCATCAACAATCGCTGAGCTTGGGTGGTGTGCATGGTGATAATATTCAAATTCTAGGCCGCAAACGTGTGCGCTTGGGGCCCATAGTGCCAGATGTCTGCAAATGTTTTTTGTCAAAATCTCGATTTTTATTGCAAGCAGAACAGAGCCTGCCCCAAGACATGGGGGTAGCCGATGATATTTATGGAATCGCAATTTTGTTGCTGTGCTTTTTGCAGAAAAATTTATGGTCACTCGGATCAAAAGATAAACATACGCAATCATTTGTTAAACAAGAAGGTTTACAAGATTACATCGATACGATCCCTGATGTAAGCGATGATACGATGGCATTTCTTAGCCAGGCCTTGCATGTCGATCCCAAGCAACGTTACCAATCAGCGCAGGTCATGATGATTGACCTTGGCCGATCCTTGGCTGGCCTTTCATTGCGTATCAATAAAAACCAGGGTTCCGCTGATGGGGCAATGCGTTCGGACTTATATAACACAAAAGATATCCAAGAGCATATTAACAAAAAAGCATCACGTTCAGATCGACCAGCGATTCATGTTGATCGCAAACGTTTAAAAGCGTTAACGCGCCTAGTGGTCTTAGATGAACAAGAATTAACCGCACGGATTAATTTGGCCCCGGGAACATCCTTTCCTCGTGATTTATTATTAAAATTATTGAAGGAAGCGGGCGTTGTCTATGGCATTGATGATGCGGCAGTCAACGAAGCAACTATGCCGGTGTCAGAAGTACGGCGCATTGTACTTGCACATGGTGATAGTGCCCACCCAGGACGCGAAGGTAAGGGCGTGCGTGGGCAGCCGATTGAAGCACCCAGCGTGAGTATCGACATTGAAATAGTAGACGATGGGATGCGCGCACTTGCTCATAGTCGTCCTAAACAGGCGGTTAAATTGCATGATGTCAAACATGCGCTCACTGTTGCGGGTGTTAGTTTTGGCGTCGATCAATCTGCGATTGAGCGGCTGACGAAAAATGGCAGTGGCTCCGATGGTGTTACGGTACTGGCACGTGGGGCGCCGATGGACGCTGGGCAGCTTGGTGCTTATGAGGCTCAAAATGAAACAGCCGATGTGGTACGGCGTCAAATTGTCAAACGTAATAACATCGTGGCGATATGGAAACCAGGCACAGATAGTAAAAGCGGTACGCAGGTGACTGGTGATCGTTTGAGTGCACCGATATTAAATCAAAAGCAGCATAGTGAATTGGCTGGCGAAGGTGTCGAAATTCATCGTGAGCAGGAACACATCGTCTTACGCGCTAAATTAGATGGCATGATGCAAATAGCTGATGATGGCGTGGTGAGTGTGGTAAGTATTAAGGAAATATATAATGATGTCGCACCAACGGATGTGTTCGACTGTGATGATGCAATTGTTGTCTACGGTTCTGTTTTGAGTGGTGCAAAAATAAACTCGCGTTCAGCGATACAGATTGAAGGTGATGTTGGTGACGCGGAAATCATTAGCTGTGGCGATGTTGATATCAGTGGAGCGATTAATGCAGGCAAAGAAAAAATTCAAGTAGCTGGATTATTGCGCGCCGAATCTATTCGTGATCGCAGCGTGGTTGCACAGCGAATTGTCATAGATGGTGATATTGTGAATGCGGAAGTGGTATCCTTGGGTGATGTTGACGCGCAGTCGATCATTAATAGCCAGATAACTGCGGCTGGTAATATTCATTGCTTGCAAGCAGGTAGTGAAGATCGTGCCTTTGTGAAACTGTGGGCTGGGCATCATGTGCCGAAAGCAATTCAACGAGAAATTGCCCAGCTCCAAGAGGCACGTTTGTCGAGTGAGCGTGTGCGCATGGTGAAAGAGCGCAATGAAATCGCCCAAGATGTCAGTCATATGAAGCAGCAAGAAT
>CBDUFM010000054.1:0-9831 GCA_965366325.1 uncultured bacterium | reverse complement strand
CAACCAAAGTAATCTGCTGCTGCCACATCCAAGCGCTGCACACCCTTGTGCACCACCTTGCTGCAGGCCGACATTTTGTGACGGCGTTTATGCAAGCAGGCCACTGCCAACAAAATCAATGCCTGAATGAATTGCGCATCACGACTCTTGCGACCGAGATGATGCCAAATTCCCTCTAAGACCTCATGCGCTTCCCAATAGTAACCGTGATTTAGTAAATCGATGCCGAACCGATAATCATCGCTGTCCTGCCACGCACTCGCAACGAACTCGGTTTCCGTTTCAGCTACTGCAAAGCTATGCCCATCCGCATCAATAGTGGGATGTGGATTGAGACCTGGCGTATACTGATAGGGTGGAAATGGACGCTGAGAATACCGCTGCATATATCTATCGTACAAAGCGACATGGACTGTAAATCACCCGCTATTCTCCAGCTAAAACTGATACAGCGACTGCACATACAGCGCATGCAGAGAAATTCTGCATTGCAGCGAAAAGACTGAGTTCATGATCGTGGCAGGAGAACGAGATGTTTGCTAAGGGTTTTTTAAGCGTATCGCTCACTGTCATCTGCGCTGGCTTATCAGCGGCAAGTGTTGGCTGGCGCACTGATAATAGTGGCTCGTACGATGTTGAAAAAGCACCGCTGAAGTGGTCAGATACAGACAATGTGGTCTGGCGTCAAAAAATGCCCGCTTGGTCAAACACCAGCCCTGTCATTATTGGTGATAAGATTATCACCTGTGCTGAACCAGCGACGCTAGTCTGCTCTGATAAAAATACCGGCGCTATTCTGTGGCAGCATGGCAATGAATACAAAGACCTCGTCGATCCCACGGAAGCTGAAAAGATAGCTGCCTCAGCAAAAAAATCTGCGCCCTTATTCGCTAAGCTCAAGGGCATCAAAGACAAGAGCAATAAATTACAACGTCAATTACGCAGGGACCGCGATAACGAAGCCCTGAAAAAAGAATTTGCTGCGCTAAAAGAAGAAGAAAAAACTATCAAAGCGGAAATTGATAGCGACCCAATGGCAAGCAAGTATGCACTGCCAGAAGAGCCACATAAGGCCAATGGCTTTTGTAGTTACATTCCTGTCAGTGATGGGCAGTTTATTTATGCCGCTTACGGCATTGGTACACTTGCCTGCTACGACTTGAGCGGCAAACGCATCTGGGGCATTATTGGGCAAAAACCGGAAATTAAATTTGGCGGCAGCACCTCACCCGTTCTCAGTGGTGATGTGATTATTACCGGATTCAAGGACTACATAGCCTATGACACCAAAACCGGTGCTGAGCGTTGGCGGGTTGCTGTAAAAGAACAAAGCTACGGTACGCCGATCATTATTTCCGTTGGTGGTGACGATGTCATGATTACCCCACAAGGTACCGCGATTAATCCAAAAGACGGTAGCGTTTTAGAGAGCAAGCTATTTACAATGACTCCTTACAATGCACCAATCATGTACGATGGGGTTTTATACGTGGTCGGCGGTAAAGAAACCGAATGCGCAGCAATTAAAGTGCCTGAAAGCATCACTGGTGAGTTTGAAAAATTATGGGCCACGAACGTAGCCAAAGACCGTTATTATGGCTCACCACTGCTGCATGATGGCTTGCTCTATGTTATCCACCGCAACGGCATGCTCTCTGTCCTAGATAGCACAGACGGCACGGTTTTGAATAGCACAGCAATTAAAGGCATGAAAGGCAAAAGCGTCTACACCAGCCCAACATTTGCAGCTGGCCATATCTACCTTGGCGACGAAGCGGGGCTGGTCGTTGTACTCAAAGCAGGCAAAGATCTCGAAGAAATCGCACGCAATAATAATGAAGGCACGCGCTGCAATCCTGTCTTTGAAGGCAACAAAATGTACATGCGCACCAACGACCACTTAGTCTGTGTTCAGGCTCCCTAAGCTGGGAGTCTGCACTGACCAAGTTCTCTGCTTACGAGGCACAGAACAGCGCTCTGCAGCACATCGCCATATGAAATTACACCGGCCCTAGGGCTTCCTAATGCAGTAAGCACACGTGATGAACTGTAGCAACAGATTTTTGCGCCACGAAAAAACCCCGCTTTCGCGGGGCCCACACATAATTTAAATCACAATAACGTGATGCTTATGCTAGTAGGGGATCCGCTCAACGATTTTGACTAAAGGATTATCTGAATCCTTTGCCGCTATGGCTTTTTGGAGCTTTATTCCGTCATCGTTTTCAAATGAACATCTATACATAGCGTATCCTTGTTAACCTGATGAAGCTGTTTGCAAAACCGGACAGATATATTTTGGAAAAGAGAGTTGTTCCTATGCGCATTAAGTTATTGCAAGACTGTAGCCCAGAACTGCTTCGGATATTGGCCACCTGGCATCACGAACAATGGTCTTATCTCAATCCAGCGCGCAGCTTTGAAAAACGCCTCGAACGCATGCAGCGCTATCTAGGTGATGATTTCATACCAAGTACCTGGGTCATGATCGACAACACAGGTATGCCACTCGGCTCTGCGGCCATTGTTGCCGAGGACATGGATACGCACAAACACCTAGGCCCCTGGCTAGCAAGTGTCTATGTTGCAAAACAAGCCCGCCGCCACGGCATTGGCTCACAGTTGGTTCAACAGGTAATGACCGCTGCACAAGAAAACGCGGTGGAGCAGCTCTATTTATTTACTCCCGATCAATCGGCCTTTTACGAGCGCCTCGGATGGGAGCACCTAGAGCATTGTGATTACCGTGGTCATGCGGTCAGCGTCATGGTCTATAACTGTGCCAAAGCTGCAGCCAATTAAACCCAACACCAAGTCTATTCGCGAAACCACAGCAAAATCCATAAGGAACCCAACACGCCAACGGCAGCCAAGGGCCAATGCGCTCCACCGATTTCGTAGCTACTGACCAGATCCATAGCCACACCAATTAACGGCGCTAGCAACATACAGGCAAAGCTCCGCGCCTGACTTTCAACGGACAGTAGCGTTGCGCCGTCGTCGTCACTGCCAGCACTATCGAAACGTGTAATGATTAATGGTCGCCAAATATTTTGCATAACATTAATCGCAACAAACAGACTCGCTGCCAGCGCATACATCTCGGCATATAAGGCCAGCGTCATCACGCCATAGGTCAGCCCATTGATGTACCAAATACGCCGTGCTGCACGATGCTCATTACCAACCCACGTGGTAAAACGCTGTGAATAACGGCTCGCCACTGCGCTCAAGGCATGCACAATGACGTAGACCCCACCCATTAATAGGGCTGTACGTTGCGTTTCTTCGCTACCCAGAAAGGCCGGTACGCTAAGCGCCAAGGCTAAAACCATGACCTGAATATAATCTTTGTTGGCCTTAAACACGCCCTCAAATGCCATCGACTCACACAACAAGCGTCGCAGCGGTTTAAATAAAATACATTGGCGTAACACCTTAAAACTTTGGCGCATTACTTTTCGTATACTGACATCACCATCACGCTCTGCATCTAAGGCACGCGGATAGAGCGCCACATTAATCAATCCAAACAGATACGGTAACAAAGATGCCCAAAATAAAATCCGATAATCCTGCGCATACAGGACAATGGCACAGGCAATCGGAATGGAAACGGCAGAACCAATTTTAGACCACGAACGCGTGTAGCCATAAATGCCCTGTCGTTCTTGAAGCCGATCCTGCTCGCGCAGCCAAGAGAAAATCATGGCTTTGTGGGTTCCCGTTCTAAATGCGTCACCAATCGCCAACGGTAGCATCGCCACCAAACAATGCCAAAAGTCCTGCGCCAAGGCTAAGCCAATAAAAGCCACAATGTACGCCATAAACGACACGCACATACAACGACGCCGACCATAGACATCGGCTAAGGCGCCACTCGGAATTTCAAAGACGTTTAAAAGCAACTCACGCAGACCAATAATCAATCCGATTTCGGTATACGACAAATGCAGCTGTAGGAAAAACAGCACAAAAAAAGGATCGAAATAGCGCTGGTTCTTGAGGAACCCATACAGCGCAAAGCGAAAGATCATGCGTCGCTGACTTGTTCCCAGGTAATACCAAATCGATCGAGGTATTTCGCTAGGCGGTCAGAGTCATTATTCGTTTTCTTCTTTAAACGCGAGACGGCAAACAATCGACGACCCGCTTCTGCACGTGACCGCGCATCACGACAGGTGCGTAGCACTTCATTTAACTGCACGTAGTCAAACGGATCCACCTCTTCGCTGGCGTCACCAAGGACCTGCACCACTAAATCTTCATGCTGCGACTGCGGTGACTTGCGCTGTTGCCATTGCTTGTGTAAGCGCTGTCGCTCTTGCTGAACCTGTTCAACACTAATACGACCGCTTTGCGCCAGTGTAGCCAAGCGCGTTAGAGCTGCGTTAAAATCACGAAAATTACCCGGCCACAGCGCGCTTTTGGCAAAGTCCACAAACATGCTGAGCGATTCTTTATTAAAGGAAACCTGACGATCATAATCGTCGGCAAATTGCTGGAGCTCATACTGTATATTCGGCTCGACATCTTCTGGCCGTTGGCGCAGCGCCGGTAGCGTAAAGGTCCACAAATTAATCCGTGCTAGTAAATCTTCACGGAAAGTCCCCTCGGCAACTGCCGTATCCAAGTCGCGATTGGTCCCCGCAATTAATTGAAAATCAGACATGACGGCTTTATCGGAGCCCACCGGCAAAAAGGTTTTTTCCTCGATCGCGCGGAGCAACATCGCCTGTTCATCTAGGCCCAATTCGCCAATTTCATCTAAGAATAAAACACCGTTATCAGCTTGGACCAACAATCCTTCCCGTTTTTGCAAGGCGCCAGTAAAGGCACCCTTGGTATGCCCAAATAACATCGACATCGCTTGATCACCACGCAACGTCGCACAATTCACCTCCACCAACGCGCCACTCACCAGATGACGCTGGCACTTTAATTCGTAAATCCGCCGCGCTAACTGTGTTTTACCAACGCCGGTTTCACCACAGATTAACATCGGCGCATAGGACGAAGCCGCCACTAATTCGATTTCTTCCATCAGATGATTAAACGCGGCATTCTTGGTTTGGATGCCACGCTTCAGCACATCCACACCCTCGTAGCGCTCTTGCGCAAAGCGCTCTGCTAACTGATCATACTTTGATAAATCAAGATCGATGATGGCATAGGAATCCGGTATCGGCGGTTCGGTTTTCTTCGGTGGCGCTGATTGCAATAAACGTCCCGGCAAATGCCGTGATTCACAGAGTAGATACAAACAAATCTGTGCGACATGGGTGCCCGTGGTTATATGAATCAAATAATCTTCATCTTGCTTAAATCTATAGGTGCGCGCAAAGTCATAGAGATGACCATAGACCTCGGCAAAATCCCACGGATCCTTAAACGGTACTTCGTGGAAATGCACCGCACAATTGGGCGCCACGGTCTCGATATCTTTTTTTATATTTTCTGCCAAACGACGATGACGCGGATCAATAAGTAAATCAAAACGATCCACCTCTAAATCATCGTGCTGACAAATACTCACACTAGGACGCCAACGCTGCCAGCGCTTTTGTCCACTCCCTGCATCTAAGGTCGGTCCCAATAAGCCAATCACATTTCGCCGCGTCATAAGCACCTCTTTATACCGATAGTTGACTAGAATGATTTCTAGCCAGTTCTAGGGGCTAAACTAGCCCCAGCTAGGGCCACCTGCCTAAACACAGTTATACCAGCTGTTTAAATATATCGCCCTCTATCAAGCACCGCTGGCATTCGTTGTGCTCAGCATAAGCATCATGGAACGCGAAAGCATTAATGAAATTATCAGCTGCCTGCCTAGTGGCGAGACCCGCTTTTACTATGCACCCGAGCGCAGCACCTGTGATTTACTCCGTTATCACATCGGCCACAGCATGGCGATTAGTGAGCTCAAGCGCAGTGCCTTTGCTAAGTTATTACAGCGTCCAGTCATGAAACAGATAGTGGCTGGCTGCGGCGATGGCCGCATTCACAGCCAACAGCTAGCGTGGACGCCAGAACACAGTTATCTATTTTTATTAAGTCTCGACTCCTACGGCGAAGACGAGGGCCAGTACGTCCGCTTTTCACAGTTAATTCGTCGTGGCCACAATCTGGTCCTACAAATTAATCTCAGCTGTGAGCATGATATCTACTATCAGGAGCTCATCCAATGTCATCGTCAAAAGCCCTTTGCCTATTTAAGCCACCCAGTGCATCAAGATTACAATAGTCTCGCGTGGACTCGCTTGGATATTGACCTCGACACTGGTGAGGCTTTCATTGAAGAAATCCAATCTGATTTTGTACGTTTGGTTGCACGCGTAGCCAAAGGTTACACCAAGGAAAAAGACGGCTGGTTATACCGCTATTCTGAATACAATGAATGCCTTGGCCTTTATCATAACGTCAAACATTACATTGAGCATGTGGCGGCACCCTATCTACAGCATTGGCAAGATGTCAGTATGCTGGCAACGATTTGGTTTCTTAAAGAAGAGCTCGGCATCCATGATATTTATATGCATAATCATCAAACCGTAAATAAGGTTAAAGAATGCGAGGCGCCACGTTCCCTCTATCATGATTTACCCAAGCGATTTTGCTTTCAACAAAGTAAGGCTGTCCCGACATTTTTGCGTCAAAGCACCAGTCCTAAAACACGCAAAGTAATCAACAAACATGGTCTGTGGCGTTTGCGTTTTTAATCGAGCAGAACCCTGCAGCGTATCTAGCACAATTACCCATGTCCTAAGTCCACGTCGTTACCAATGAGAACATGCATCAACCATATAGGACAGGTACAGTGAAGAGATAGACCATTATTTTACTTTTATAGCAAATGAGGTGACTTATGATTACCCATCTCTATCCACCCAATCGGGCTGCATACGAAAGATCAGCCCACACAAGGAATTTCCATCATGAGCTTCAACATGCCACGCCTCAGCACCGAGCAGAAGAAGACTTTCATCGAACAAGGCTTTCTCAAAGTTGAGCAAGTCGTGCCTCAGGTATTTATCAATCGCGCCTTACGCGCTATAAATCACAGCCTCGGTCAAGGCCGCGAAACAACTGATATTGCCAAATTAAATTCACAATCCTGGTGCCCAGAACTTGGGCAGACCGAAATCATTCACGACATGTTTAATCGTAGTCCCGCTTTTAGCTTGGCCGAAGATTTACTGGGCCCAGATAACGTTCTGCCCTGTTACCATGGCCAGGTACCGCCACGCTTCCCACAAGATATAGAAAAAGATGCTACGAACGTTAAAATCAACCGTGGCCATATTGATGGGATTGGCTCCGGTATTAACGGGATTCCACTCGGCGAATATCACCGTGGCTTTACTTGTCTCTGCGTTGTGCTTTTATCAAATTTACCAGAAGATTTTATGGGGAATTTTTCAGTCTGGCCTAAGAGTCATCATGCCGTCTCGCAACATTTAATTGAGCACGGTCACGAAGTACTGGCCCAGGGCATGCCAGAAATTAACAATCCGGAACCGATGCACATGTGCAAAGGCCAAGCAGGCGATGTGATTTTTGCTCACCAACTCTTAAAACATGCCGCCGCGCCGAACTTATCACCATTTATTCGCTACGCTGCTATATTTCGTGTTTGCCATAAAAATATTAAAGGTCATGAAAATGACCTGTATGAAGACATGTGGTGTGAATTTGAAGGCCTGCAGGATCTGCTCCAAGAACAACAACATGCGCAGTAAGTAAAACCACTGAAGACTTAGGGCGCATCTTCACTCTGCGTGCCCTGCTGCTTGGGCAAAAGCCACTCGATCTCACAGACATCACACACACGCTTTTGCTCAGGCATTTCTAAACGACAAGGGCGTCCACATTCCTGACAGGGACTACGGCGTATGGCATTTACCATGCCAATGCCTGATAACATACCACCAATAAAAATTAAGCCGATACCAATGAACAAGCCTATCTCAGGCACCATGATAATACACGCAATGCCCGGCAGAATAAAAAGGGCCTCCATGATCATCAACTTTGGTAAAACGCGTTGTATGGGGCTTTTATCTAAATGTCGTTGTTCCATGCTATTATCTTGAGCTCTCCATTAATTAATTCAAGGAATGCTTTCGCTGATCGCTGCAAGCCACATCGTTGTAACGCAAAAACCCACAGCTCAATGCTGTGGGTTTTTTCTATCTGCATACGACGCTTGGGTTGCCGTTATTTGCTTGCCTTAATTAATGATTCGGCTGCTTTGGCGAATGCTTCGCCGAGTTGAACATAACCGTCCTTAGTATGATGAAGCCCATTTTCATCGCCATTATAGGGATCAGTATCAACCAAAACCCAGCGCTTATGGGCAGCGGTTAATGACTCTTGAATGCTTCGAATCTGGGTCCAGTGCTTATACTTTTCATTTTTCATATCAAAATCACTCAAGCGGCCAATGACCACATTCATATTTTTTATTTCTAAATCGGCTTCGAGCTGTAAGACCAAACCCTTTAATGCTTCCGCATATTTATCTGCAAGCTGTTCTTTGGCATCACGCTCGCCTTGCATCCAAACAAAGGTCACCGTATCAAATTTCTTGCCCGCAGTCTGTTTCTTGATCGATGCTAATAAGCGATCGTACAATGTTCCAACTGACTTATCTACAGGTTGCCATTGTTTATACCACTGCCGAATCGGCTTACCGCCCTGAGCGTCTTTCACCACCACCAACTCATCCTTAGCAAGGGCTTTTGTCAGATACGGGGTAAAGGACAGCGACGGATTCAATCGCTCCATATTTGATTGACCAGAGAGAATACATAAATGCGAAGCCGCCGTTAGCGGCATTAGCAAACAGCTGCCCCATACGCAGAGCAGGAAACCCAATCTATAGAGCATTATTTCTCCTTGGGTCCCAATATGTCAAATCTGTCTGCAAACGCTACTGAGGAGCACTTCGTTGATTAAGACTGTACTACACATGACGCTCGCTTCGGTCCCAAGCATCCACAAATCATGGCCTTAACCCTGTTTTTGCATTCAAGCGCCGAGCGAGCTGTGCGGCATGCAGATCGGCTGGACGTAAGTCATCAGGGTCTATCGCCTCAAACCATTTGCCATTCAGCTCTTGAATTGATTGGGCCTGTGTACGCACACCAATTATATTCATAGAATCCGGACCAAAGTTCGCGCGCGGCCAGTTAATTGCTTTCTTAGATCGAATGCACCAAAAAGTTCCTCGCGCAGCACAGTGCTTGCCTAGATCTCGCCCACCACCACAGCGCCAAATCTGTTCTCCATCGCCGACATTGATATGACAAAACAGATTCTCATAAGGCGCGCGCTTATGATGATCAAAAGACAAATTACGGCCCTTGCCATTTTTGATCACATTACCGACTTGTAAATTGGAAACGGTAAAATCATGGATGAATTTACAGCGTATATCAAAGTTTGTGAGCACGCAGTCTCGCCCGAGAGTGACGCCGTGATGACCGGTATCGCCAGCGAGCGCTTTCCGTTTCCCGTCAATAACAAGACCATCGATTGTGCAGAAATATCCGGCAACAAAAATGCCGCTGTCGCAATTTGTTATACGTACATTACGAATCCATGAATCAGATACACCATTCATAGCAATCGCATTCATCCCACGCTCGGTGAAATGCCCCTTGTATGGTTTTTGTGGAAACGTAATCGATAAGTCCTCTATACCAACTTCAGAGACCGTCGGTTCAAATGTTTTTATGCTTGGTGACCATTCTTTACGAATATCCCAGCGCAAAGGGCGTTCTAAGATAATCCGATTACCCTCAATTGCCTGCACGCGACTCACCATCT
>CBDUFM010000053.1:0-9834 GCA_965366325.1 uncultured bacterium | reverse complement strand
TCTTCACCGAGGGCATTGAAGTGGGTAATGAATGGCTTCGCTGCTGCTCCACCGAGGACTTCATGCATCATCGGCGTTTCAACTTCAAGGAAGTCACGCTGGGTAAAGAATTGCCGTACGCTGCTCACCACGCGGCTACGTTGCATGAACGTGGCCAAAGACGTATCGCTCATCATCAGGTCCATGTAACGCTTACGTTGGCGCATTTCAGCCGACAGCACACCTGTTGAGGCTCCCGCCTGTTGCGGTGGCGGCAACATCGCTTTGCCCAAGACCTGAACATCTTCTACAAAAATACTGATCTCACCAGTCTGGGTTCGCCCCACAGGACCACTAACACCAATCCAATCCGAGAGGTCTAAGCACTTAACGATTTCCCACTTTTCTTCGCCCAAAGTCCCCTTCTCAAGGTACAGCTGAATACCACGTTGCTTTTTGTGCTCGGGATCCTCTAAATCCACCTCGCCAGCAGCTTGTTGAGCAATCAGCGCATCAGCACGGCTGCGGTCGTATAAGGTCGAAAAGCGCAGCTTGCCGCCCGCCTTGCGAATATTGCCGACACGACCAGCACAGACGACCGTTTCACCCTTTGGCTGGGCATCTTCGACTTGGGCCGGTGCAAGCGCCCTGGCCTCCATCACCGTATGGGTCACAGCGAAGGGTTTACCGAATGGATCAACACCCAGCTCGCGCAAACGCGCTGCCTTGTCCATACGTGCCTTACGAAATTGGTTGTTCTGGCCAGACATATTTACTCCACCGGTTTAGCTTGGGCGACAGAGTAGGTCCCTAAGGACATTTACAACGCTATTTGCCTACAGCACTGCTGATCCAAGCACGCTAAGCAGATCCATATCCGCAGCTCAGCATTTAAAAACCTAGCAAAAAAATAACGCCGCATAAGCGGCGTTATTTTTAAGCAACAGATCGCGAAGGCTTTTAGAGCTCTTTTTCGATCTCTTCGAAGAGGATGATATCACCCTTCACAGAAATGACGGTCTTGGTTTCAACTTCACTGCGACCGTTACCGCTAAACAAGCGACCCAAGAATGGGATATGGCTCAAGAACGGTACACCTTGATGTGAACGCTGGCTGCTCGAATTGGTTAAACCAGCTACCAACATCGTACCGCCATCAGGAATTGTAACCGACGTTTGCACAGAACGGTAAGACACCTGCGGTGCAGTTAATGGGTAGTTCAAACCAGCAGGAACACCACCCGGCGTATTAGCATTACCTGCATTTGCAGCACCGAATAAAGTGTCAGATGTTAAGTTAAATTGACGGAACTGCTCAAGAATCGCATTCGTTGGCTGAAGTGTCAAAGTAATGTATTTACGGTCCGCAGATGCAATCGCTTCAACATCAAGCACGGTACCATAAGCCAAGACTGAGATAACTGGGTCAAATTGGTCGCCAACCACATCGTAGTCAGAAACGTAAGACTGTTGTACCAACTGAACCAAGTGAGCGCGTTGGCCATTGAATAAGGTCAGGCGTGGTTCAACCGAGAGGTTTGCACGGTCACTCTGTTCAACAGCGTTCACCAATAAACTTGCAATTAAACCATCTGGGTCTTGATCAACAAAAACATTTAGTCGGCCATCAAAACCAAAGCCCTGTGGATTACCGAAGGCTGTTCTTTCAAAATAATTACCGATACCGTTATTATTAATCGTACCTACACCAATGTTCTTATCATTATTTGCATAAAAACCCAAAGGCAGTGGACGAGCCGTCCCACCAAATTGAGTTGGATCAACTGTATCACTGCTGTAATCATCCCACTGAAAAGTAATCAACTCAAGCATGGTATCCGTAACGCTCAACCATTTAACTTGCACACTGATTTGTACGCCACGCTGGTTGCGCAACGTACGCAGCAGGTCATCAACTTCATCATGGACGTCTGGGGTTTGAGTAACCACCATATTACCATTATATTCTTCAATAGAGATACCGTCTTGATCCCAAGACTCAGGAGAAACCACCTCGGCAATGAGATCAATAAAGTCTTCAACGCCTTCATCGCTTTCACCTTCAATTTCAGTAACCAAGTTACCTTCATCAGAACCCGGCTCAGGTATAGTCATACGTGGACCAGGAAACATGGTGAGTGGGTTAATCAAATCACGAATGTCGTAGATGACCATGGTTGCGTCACCACGCAGACCTTCTTCGCTGGAAATATAAACGGCCTCATCTTGCAATGAGTAACGCAACTCCGTCAAAGTCATGATGAACTCAAGTGCGCTACGTAATTTAACGTTGGACATTTCCATCGTAATCGGTGGAACATCAAGTTCAGCGACTACTTCTGGATCCAAGATAATATTTACATCGGTTTGTTGCTGCAAAAATTGCACCACATCATTGATGTCATTATCTTGGAAGTTTAAGGTTAATTTTTGTTCTAATTTATTTTCAATCTCTTGACGCCATGCAACGTCAGCATCATCAAGTCCAGTCCGCGAAGGCGCTGAACGACGAGCATCAATTTCATGCCAGTCATCGCTATAACGGACCAATTCCAACATAGGAAGCATGTCTTCTTGGATTTTTTCATGCATACGAAGATGTTCTTCGTCCCATAAATCCGCAGTAATCGTGCGTAAGTACACATGACGTTCACGACGTGCACGTACCAGCATTTCGTGGGCACGAGCTTCAGACGGATTAATCTTCAACACTGATTGACAGTATAAAATAGCTTCGTCATAGTTACGACGTGCGCGTGCTTTTTGTGCGCGCGCCAACATCGCATCGATGCGATTTTTCTCGAGCTGCACTTGGTATTCACGCAGCTCTTGTTCACGCGACTGTGCCTGCTCATTGGCCGCAGCAGCATCAGCAAGGTCTGCCGCATGGCTACGTTTTTGGGTCTCAGCAATTAATGCCTCGACTTCGCGCATACGAGGTTCGCGATTTTGACTAGCGATGGGCAAGTTCTGCAAACGCACCATTGCCATATTAAAGTTTTTAATCGCCTGACCGAACTCTTCGCGCATCAGATGGGTCTTACCCTCTTCGATGCGTTTTTCGATTTCAATCAAGAGACGTTGATGTTCGACCGATAGCGTGTCGGCAATATTGTCTGCCATCACATCACGTGGATCAGCAATCACACCAGCCGCCGCACCAACTTCACGCAATTTCTTGCGGTATGCATCGTTACTGGGGTCCGCATCAACGGCAATCCGTAAACTACGAATCGCATCGCTCAAACGGTTTTCGGCATACGCCTTGATGCCTTCATCATAATTGTACTTCGCTACAGCGCTGTTGCCGTCCTTCGCACGCTCGAGAGCGGCTGCGATCTCAGTAAGACGCTGATCTGCACTTGGTGCAGGTTCCGTAACTGCTGGACTGGTACCTTCTGCGCCGGTCTCTGCTGCATCTTCTGACCATGCAGAAGTATGACAGGCAAGCATAACTGCCAGAGATGGGACGATCTGAAATAACGTGCGCTTCCAACTTGGTTTGCGCAGTTCCGTTTGAATACTCACTGTAAAGTCTCCAGCTCCGAATACATAATAATTTTTGCCGTTACGGTCAGATAAAGCGACCTGCGAGACTCTCGAATCGCACGCCGGCCGAATAGACGACCGATGAAGGGCAAGTTACCGAGTACCGGTATTTGAGCATACGAATTTTGCTCGATATGCTCACCGAATCCACCGGCTAAAAGAGTGCCCCTATCTGGGATCATGACACGCGTGCGCGCCTGCTTGACCCGTACGATAGGAAGTTCAATAGGCATCGTCAGCTCTGCAGCAAGTGAAGGTAACTGCTGTAGTGCCACGATATTAGCAATATCAAATTCGACCGTCGTGAATGCCGGTCGCAGGTCCAATGATACGTATTTTCGATCTGACGAAGCAAAGGGACGAATATCCAAGGCAGCCCCGACACTGAGGACGTCAATTACTGGGTCCAAAAGACTTACCTGGCCATTGCCAACCCCGTTGGACTGCACGTCATAATCACTGATATAAGCGATGCTGTTACCAACAAAGGCGTTGGCACGCGCACCATTATGCACGCTCAGTTCAATCTGCTCAAGGATACGGGCCTTCTCTTTGAACTGCACTGCTTCAAAGACAGCGACGGCCTGAATCGCATTTAGGATCGCAAAATCTAGGCGCAAACCACGGTTAATAATCGTATTCGCCGTCGTTACCGCTGAGGTTGGTAGCACGTTATCCACATTGATGCCAAAATCATAATCATCATCAGCACCATTCGGACGCTCAGAATGAATCGCCTCATCAACCACACCAGCAATACGGCCCTCATTGAGCCAATTCACCCCAATTTCTTCAACAAACAAATCGCTAACGGTAACCCATTGTGTACTAATGTTGATCAGCAGGTCATTCATATCACGGAGACCGTGGATGAATTCGCGGATCAAGATATGCGTTTCTGCTGACGCTGAGATCATCAGCATGGTGCCGCGAACACGGACACCCCAATCGTCATTATCTTCCCAACCTGTAGGGTCGACCGTAGCTTGAAGCAAATCAATTAAATCCTCTGGGGCGATGCCATCTTCACTATCACCGAAATCATCTTGAAACAGCCCGCCGCCATCAGATGCCGAATTGGCGAGCGCCAACTCAACACCCGGAAAATCTGGGGCATTGTAGACCAATTGACCAACGTCATAGACACGCGTAATCACTTCTTTTTCTTGAGAGGCACCAAAATAAATAGCTTCATTGTAGAATTGCCATTGACTGTCAACCTGACGCGCCAACCACGACAAAATATTTTCAATAGTCATGTTTCTGGCCTGAATATTGACCAAGGAACCAGATGCACGGATATCAGGATCAACAACAATATTCACACCCAAACGCGTGCTTAAAAAATCTAAGGCATCACCGATATCCTGTTCTTCAAAATGAACCGTTGTGCGCTCGGCAATTTTATCCTGCAGTGCCACCTGCCAATCCGGCAAGTCAACAGAGTAGTAGTCCAACTTACGATTATTAATGCGCGTTTCCCAATCGTCGGGATAACGAGGAATGCCATCCCAAGCAAATGGAATCAAAACTTCATGCATTTGGTGACGAATTTCGCGCTTAATATTCTCCATGCTTTCGTCGAAATTAAGCTGGCGCTGTTGATGCGCGAGATCAACCACGTGGACAAACATGTCGTCAACAATTTCATTACCTGGATAATCTTTAATCAGATTGCGACATAGTGAGAGCGCACGCTCGTAATGAGCGGCACGGACCATTTTAGTCACCCGCGCCAAACGTTGTTCAAAAATATTGCGCTCGCGCAGTTCGTTTTTCTCTACCGCAATCACCATTTGACGTTGGTTCTCTAGACGACGTTTTTCCAATTCAACTAATTCGTATTCTTGGCGCTCCTTGTACAAGGCGATGCGCAATTCATGCAAGTGCAATAAATCGCCCTGCGACAATGCCTCCGTAGAACGCTTATGCAAAGCCTCCGCATAATCGAGTTCATCTAAGGCCTCTTGGACTTGATGCTTTTCTCGAAAAGCAGCTGCGCGAGCCAAGTGTACCTGTGCCTCTACTGTAATCAGTTGCTGTTGAACGAAATATGAATTACCAAGACCTGGGTGTTCTAGAGCCAGGCTGTGCACCTTGCGCTTGGTTTCAAAATCACTGGGATCTAAAATGAGTACACGTTTATAAGCAGCACGTGCATCGGAAAATCGGCCGGCCGCCTCATGCGCCGCTGCCTCGGCCTTGAGCGCACTGGTTTCGACTAGCAGCTGTTCTTTGCTGGCATCCTGTGCTGGCTGAACGTGTTCCTGAGCCGAAAGCACATTAACACAAAGCACGAACAAAAGGACCTGATAAAGCATCAGGCCCTTTGTAATTGGAGTTGGCAATGAGTACACGCTCACGTAGCTTGAATCCAATCGTGAACTAATTTAACGATTCGCGTTCAGCCAAATCGATGATTTCAGCTGTGAGCAGGTAATACAAACGACGGTTGTCGTCGTAGACACCATTACGACCAAACAGACGGCCCAAGAATGGGATGTGTGCGAGGAATGGGATACCTGCATGTGAACGTTGGCGCAGGGCGTCTGTGAATCCACCAATAGCCAAAGTACCTTTATCAGGCAGCATGACCGTTGAACGCAGCGTGCGAATTTCGATAACCGGCAATTCGATTGGCAAGAACAAAGACACACCAAAGTTCGCGATGGTAGTTAAGGCAACAATGTTAGCGATATCAGTACGCAGAAGAACCGCCGATGATGGGCGCACTTCAAGGGTGATATATTTACGGTCAGAAGAAACAACCGGACGCACATCAAGTAACGTACCAAAGTTTAAAATACGAATTTGTGGATCCAAGGTACCATTACCACCTGAACCGGTTTGCACATCATAGTCAAATATATACGCAAACTGATTAACAAAGGTAGCATTGGCGCGCTGACCATTGTAGCAGGTAATCTCCGGCGCCTCGAGCACCTGGCTGTCATTTTCTGACTCGGCCGCAATCAACAAGGCAGTGACCTGCGGCAAATCGAAGTTACCTGAATAATTCAAATCATGGGTGTAAAACATACCAACGTTTTGCGCATCAAAACCATTCGTGGTACGACGTGGCGGCAAGTTAGTATTGGTTGAACCAAAGAATTCCGCGTTTTGGTTGTCATTGGCAATTCTCCAATCAACACCAATTTCTTCAAAGAAACCTTTATTCACATCCAAGAGACGAATTTGTAAATGAACCTGCAAGCTTTGCTGGTTGCGCAAACTCTCTAGGAGCTGACCAATAAGATCGTGGACGTCACTAGTTTGGCTTACAAACAATGTGCCACCACTACGAGCAGTAATACTAACGCTATCTTCGTCCCAGCTATCAATCGCGACACTTTCGCGAATAAAGTCGGCAATCTCTTCTGGATCAATACCTTCTTCAGCATCATCAAAACCGGCGTCGGCAAAAAGTGATGAACCACCACCTTCAGTTCCAGCGGCGTTGTAGGCCAATTCAAGGCCTGGGAAATCACGAACAGGTGAAGTCAAATCACTGATGTCGTACATGCGCAATAAGACATCGCCCTGCACATCATCATTAGAGATGAAAATCGCTTCGTTACGAATTGCCATTTTCAAATCTGTAACTTCGAGAATCCATTTTAATGCCGTGCGCAATTTCATGTTGGTTGCACGTAAAGTAATCGGTGGTGGATCGCTTTCATAAATTTCATTAGCAATAATGAAGTTCACGCCGGTTTGATTGCGCAAAAACGCAATCGCGTCTTCAAGTGCTGTGTCTTCAAAATTCACGGTGACCACTTCATCCAAGCGCGAGCGCAACACTTCCACCCATGGCTCTTCGACATCTTCGCCAAGATCCGCAGGTTTACGCAAAGCCTTCTTGAACCAATCCTCTGGATATAAAAGAATATCTGCTTGCGGAATTAAAGTTTGATGCATTTCTTCATTCACACGTGCCAAGCGCTCAGAACGCTCTTCACGGATGTAATCTTCAAATTGAACATGCCCAGAACGGCGTGCCTTCAGATAAAGCGCGCGTGCGTCTTCACGGCGGCGATCCATCTCATAGGCATCCCAAGCGAGTACTTGGGCACGTGAAAAGTCATGACGATTGTAGGCCTGTGCAGCACGATAAAGAATTTGGTCAACCTTTTGACGCAAAGCCTCTTCCTGCATGTCGGTCTTTTGTTTCTGTAAGGCCAAAGCTTGATTACGGGCTTCAGTTGTACGGTCGAAATCTTCTTCACGAATCTTTGCTGCCGCTAAACGTAATTTGCGCTCAACTTCCGCTGGCAGATCACCCAATTCAATGCGTTGATCCAAAGTGCGCATAGCAATAGAGACGCGATCATAGCGATCAAAGGCTTGGTGAAAATCTCCAGCTGCAAAAAACTCATCACCTTCGTTCAGCATCCGCGTCATGCGCACGGCCTGCTCTTGCATCGCCACTTCATGCTGCATCGCGACAAAGTCAGTGCTGTCAGCGAGCGTGCTGCCACGATTGCCCAGCTGTGCGTAAATATTGTTACGCAAACTCTGTGCGAGCTTATGCTCAGGAAATAAGTGAATGGCGCGATCTATTTCTACTTTGGCATCCTGAAAACGTGTCGCTTCATAATAAGCACGCGCTTGGTTATAGGCGGCATCTGCCTGCGCATAACGAGACGCGGTTTTCAAGTCGGCATTCTTCCCAACTTCATCCAAGAGTTCTGCCGCAGTTTTCGCAGGCGTCGTTTCGTCACCAGCCTCTGCAGCTTGCAAAGTGGGCCAGCAAAACATAGCTGTCATGGTCGCTACCATAGTCAATCGATGCATCATCATCACAAATTCCTCGCTCTAGGCGATAACGGACTGACAGGGTAGTTCTATGTCCAGCGCTTACCAAGCATCGTTGGCTATGACCTGCTGCAGTGTCTGCCACTGTACCCATACACGTAAATACCTTAAACATAATCACTTAGATAGTATGCACTAGGCCAATTCAGGTAAGGCAGCCCTCAGCTAGCTGAATCATTTGGTGCAAACAAAAGACCCCACAGCCTTAGGCCACGAGGTCTCAAATTTCCTACTCCTAGCGAGCAGCAATGGTCTCAATGTGCTTACTGGCCGTTTGGGTTACCTTGGTTCTCCCCATCTTGACCGGCCCCGCCATCAGCGCCCTCGACACCTTCAGCGCCCTCAGCACCCGCAGGCAGCTCAGGATCTTCTTGCGGTGCCTCTGGCTCCTTGCCCAAGATGCGCAGCTCTTTATTCACATGATCCCAAAAGACAACACGGTTATCGGGGAACACGTAATAAGGAATGTTAGTCTGGAATGGCTTCTCACCCAAATCGACATCAACCGGCGGCAAATCTGTAGGTGGCTTCTCAACCGGTTTCTCTGGCTCTAAAATAGGCTGCACAAATTCGAGTGGATCGCCGTTGAGAAAAGAATCCAATTCTTCAAATTTCTCCGCATTGCCAGGGAGCAATGGATAGCAGTACTTCATAACCCGCTGTGGGATCGAGACATTACGCTCAAGGCGAATAAGCTCGATGGTTTCAATACCGTTATTGATTTTAATAACATGCGTATTGGTTTTTGCCTTTTCACGCAGCTCCAATTTTACACCCTCAGGATAAGTCTCATCCTTAGGTACCGACACCTTCTTCACTTCGTAATAGAAAATACGGCGACCTTCCATGTTCATGTCCTGCAGAACCCACTCACTGGAAAAGTCAACCAAGGTGAAACCCAAATTTTCACGACCACGTATTTTCACGCGACGATCAGGGCCACCTAATTTATCACCAATTTTAATGTCTTTAAATTCTTCGGGCTCGGTCCAGCCCATGATTTCTCCACGAATGTCGCGGATCATTTTCATCATGTACAAGCGCAAGGTTACCTCTTCACCAAAGCCACCAATTTGCTTAACCGCCATAATCATGTCGGACTCAGCCTGCTCGATGACACCTGCAGTACCAAAATCACCCTGATAAGCCTTCTCGCCTTCAGCTAATTTCACACCCGGCGGCAAGGCTGCTGCCTCCAATGGCAAAATACGGCCATTCAATTTACCGTTTGCATTCGCCCACGCCTTACGGTCAATGGGACCACGATATTCACCGTTAAAGACAATCGTTTCTTGACCAACCTCCGATAAACCTTCTTCGTTGATACCGGTAGCCGCAACTAACAAGCAGGCACGGTAGGAATACTGCTGCTTGCCTTGAACGCCGGTGTGACGGAATTCAGGCAAACTGTAGTCACCCTGCTTAAACAAATAGGTACCATTGCGACCAGCACTGCGCAGCGCTAGCCATTTTCCATTGGTGCCTGATTTA
>CBDUFM010000052.1:0-9896 GCA_965366325.1 uncultured bacterium | reverse complement strand
AAATTGGTCAACGCGTGAAAAATATTTCTTAATGCCAATATTGTATTCATTTATAGAGAGATCGTGTTCAGGTGGGCTGTAATAAGATTCAGAATTTGATGTGCTGGATGATTCTGAGATAAGGCCAAATTCAAAGCCACATGCTTTATTGTTGTCTACCCGTTCGTAGAAGAAACCTACGCCTGAAACATCATAGCTACTATTCGCCATGTTTAGGCTTGCGGCAACGCGCATAGTTGTGGGTTCGTAGTCGTTCCAGACATTAACGACTTCTGCATTAAGTGTACTCAGTAGCAAGAAGCAGGTACTCACATTGAAAATATATCTTGTAGCTGCATACATATGCTAGGCCTCTAGTCGATAAACATATGTTTACAAAGCACCCATACATTTGCAAGCGTTAGCTAACAAAACAGAGATGATTTCCTAAGTCATTAAGTGTTAGTGACTTAAATATACTGGTGCAGCGTGGGACGAGCGATTGTGTGTTGTACTTTTCCGTCCAATTCGCGAGGTGGGTCCTCACGTAGCTTGTGTAGGCATGACTGCAGGACCCTTCCTAATCAGGGGCATGCGCGCATCTTAAGAAGAGAGAGATCCTATTTGATCCATCGCTCAATTATGCTTAACACATTCAGTGACTAGGTAGCAAAATCAGTGACTAGGTACCTATGGTACAATGCAGGTGTCTTGTCTGAGAGCGTTCGTTTTTAGACTAGGGGCATGAATGAGCTGATCCGATATATAAATAGACGATTAGCTTTTTGGGGCTGCGTACATATAGTCTGTGGACTCGGCGCGCTTAGCTTTGTGTGGTTTATCTCCTTTTCCGTGGTGTTGTTTTATGGTGGTTATGTGCATGCGTTTACCTATGCACATATTTTAACCGGCGTTCTTCTGGTCTTTGGCTTGTTGATCCACCTGCGTCAGTGGCGACAGCAATGGGGTCTGTATAAAAATCCGTTTACGAATCACTATACGGTCGGAACCTATTACGGTTATAACGATACCGGCAATGATTTTTTGTTTAGTCACTTTGTGTTGGCTGGGACCGAGCATATTTATCGTGGCGTTGATAAGATTTTACGCCGCCTGTATTTAAATGATGAGGAGAAGCGCTTGGCGGCGGCCGTCATCTATCAATTGCAACAGCGCGGAACTAAGCCACGTTTTCACCCACTGGGTGACTTAGATAAGCGCATGGTACAGAAATTAATCAATGCTGAAATTATTTGGACTAAGCCAGGCACGGATGATGATCAATATCTGATTGGATTAAACCGTGCTTATGATCAGGCGCGCTTGATTTAAAATCGAAGACGCGCCCAGTTAATTCTAGACCACTTGTCTCAGAAAATGCTGTTTACGTGCAACAAATACAGGAGTATTGTCTAGACAAGCAGGCAGGCTTGGAGCAGCAACATGGCACAGATGCACATACGATCCTATAGTGATGAAGAATTAGCTGAACATTTATGTACACTGGATGAGTGGAAACCGTTTCCTAAGGCAGTCGATCGCAGTGCGTGGCAGGATCTGCTTAGTTCAGGCTGGCGCAAACATCAGGCCGATGAGATAACAGCGCGCTGTCGTGCAGTGGAGTCTGATCCTTGGCCTTATTTATCGGCGCGTCGATATATGGACTTTAAACGCAACGGCAATCGCGATCAGTTCGAAAAGCCCTATTTCGAACGTCGTTCGCGTTTAATGCATTTTGCGTTGGCAGAGGCCAGCGTCTACACGGGTGAGTTTCTTGATGCCTTGATCGATGGCATTTGGGCTATTTGTGAAGAAACAACTTGGTGCTTACCGGCGCATGCTTATCCGCACAATTTAAATGTCCCGCTTGATGTGTTGCCGCGTCAAGATCGTCACATTGTAGATTTATTTGCTTCTCAAACAGCCTACTGCTTGGCCATGGTCTCGTATCTATTGGGTGATGCCTTGGATGCGGTTTCGCCACGGATTCGTGAACGAATGCACCGGTGCATTCGCGAGCGCGTCGTTGATCCAGTCATTGATACTGACGATTTTCATTGGTTAGCGTTTACCTTTAACTGGAATCCATGGTGCAGCGGCAATACCTTGGGTGCTGCCATGTTTGTGTTGGAGGATCACGATCGCTTGGTGCAATTGGTCCAAGTCGTTCTGGAGTCATCACGCAAATTTTATGCGGATCAATTGGCCGATGGTGGTTGCAGTGAGGGCCCGGGCTATTGGGGTGTTTCGCCGGGCATGTATTTGGTGCTGTTTGATTTATTACATACGCGTAGCGGCGGATATATTAATTTATTTGAAGAAGAGCTCGTACAAAAAATGGGTCACTATATTCGCAAGGTCCATTTAGACGAACGGGCCTTTGCAACGTTTGCGGATTGTCCGCATGATTTACGCTTCCCTACCGGAGCCGTGTATCGCTATGGCGGCTATATTCAGGATGAGGCGATGCAGGATCTCGCTCTCTATGCTGCGAATAACTGGCATTATGGCGATGAGGATAACGCGCGTCTTGATGTGCCAGCACGTGAAGCATTTGCAAGCGGTGTCTTTCATAATTGGTTTTGGCTGCCTAATGACTTGCGTGTAGATAAAAAACCGAAGCCCCTGTGTCAGGTCTTACCTGATTTACAAGTATGGCATATGCGCGAACAAGAAGAACCATTGCGTGGTTTGGTTTTGGCTTGTAAGGGCGGGCACAATGGTGAATTTCATAATCATAATGATGTTGGTCATTTTATTGCGCTTGCAGATGGGCATCGTTTTATTTTAGATGTTGGTACCGGAACCTATACGCAAAAGAATTTTTCGGCAACAGCCTTTGATATTTGGTATAAGCGCGGTCAGGGGCATAATGCGCCAGTTGTAAATGGTTTTGAGCAAGTGAGTGGTGGTGATCGCCGAGCCAAGTTGGTGCATAGTAACGAAACCGGCGCTATCAGCAGTGTGTGCTTGGACCTGACTGCTATCTATCCGGCAGAGGCAGGGCTAGAGCTGCTTGAGCGTTGTTTTGAATTGGACCGAAATAAGGCTGAGATTCGCATAAGCGATCGGATTGTTATGCGGGAGCAGGAGTCGCAAACATTGCGTGTCGATATTCACTTACTCTGCGCCGATAATCTGAGCGTCATGGACAATGGCATTGTTTTAACGCATGCAGAGACGCAGATGCTGGTAGCCAGTAGCTGTGTTGATGCGATCGAAACAGAGGGCTTTGATTTTAGTGATGATGCGCAAATGCATAATTTCTTTGCTGATCGCTTACGCCGCGTCATTTTCCGCAGTGAGCAAGTGGCGCGGACATGGAATGCGTGCATGACCCTGCGGCTGCAGTAAGTACTAGCGCGAGTGGCTTTAGGAGCGCCTGGCGCGACTACGGCGTTTTTTGCGTGTCGTTGTTTGGACGGGTGATTCGGCAATGCTGGATTGTTGTTTATTAATTTTTAAACAATTACCGAGGGTATCAAAGATAATATCCGCATTGGCAATGCTAATTTTTTGTGCTTCCACTAATTGCGAAAGCCCAGCCAATTCACAAGCATGTTTGAGGCTTGCATGATGGTCAAAATTAATGTTTGGCATCAATTGTTCGAATGACTTGAGGATGTCCTTTTCTTCTAGCTGGGACTCGAAACTGTCGCGACCAATTTTTGTTAAAAGTACATAGGTGCGTTCGTCATCACCGCTCACGAAACTGTAAAAGCAATCGGCCTTGGCAATGTCACAGGCGATAGTCGCAAGCGTGAATCCATTAACCAGTGTATCTATTTCACATTGTTTACGAGAGAGCAGGGTTAATTCTTGTTTGATGCCGAGCTTGCGCAATTTTTGTGCTGAGCGGATCAAGGTCGTTTCTTTAAAGTGGTCATCTGCCCAAGCCCAAGTCCAGGTATCCGTGATGAAGGATTCGGTGCCGAGCACACTGACTTGAAAGGCAATCTCATCACCAAAGGTCATAAGGCAATTTTGTTCATCTAAGTTGGCTTTGTGTTTACCAATGTAGCGCGAAAATTCGAGCTGTTTGGTGCATGCTGCGATAAGATTTTTGTCGAGTAAGTTCTGCAGTTTGCCAAGCATAAGTGCACTCCATTATCGACTATAGAGAATAGGCGCCATGTGCCTGCCTATTGAATAGAATGGCTCCTGTTTGCGTATCATACGCAAGCCTGCAATAATGAGTCAGTTGTGACGCGTTTCGAGTTATTTACAGGACTTAGGGTGTCTCTAAGCAACTAATAATTATGTTTAGCTAGTCAGGTGCGTATATATACTGCGTGGTATTTAAATGGATTATTTCCGTATTTCCCAGCAGTAGTGAATGCGTTCATTGCGAAAATCTTCTGGGATACTCATCGCCGTGATTTCTTCAACCTGATAGCGCTCGGTGATATGTGCATCCATTTTAAATTTACGGAAATTAGTACTGAAATAGAGGGCGCCATCCGGCACCAGACAGCGCATACAGGCATTAATTAATGGTACGTGTTTGTCTTGAATGATAAAATCATTTTCCGTACTTTTCGAATTAGAAAAAGTTGGTGGATCGCAGACAATAATATCAAAGCGACTGGGGCCGCTGGCTATGTCGCGTAATTCATCTAGGCAATCACCCTTGCGGATATCATGTATGTCATGCGGCAAGTCATTGAGATCTAAGTTACGACGCATCCAATCGAGATAGGTATTGCTTAAGTCGATGCTGCACACATGGCTGGCGCCACCTGCGGCAGCGTTAACTGAAAAGCTTCCTGTGTAACAAAAACAATTTAAAATGCGTTTATCAGAAGCCTGATCACGAACGTGCTGACGCAGGGGGCGATGATCAAGAAATAGGCCAAGGTCTAGGTAATCGCTAAAATTAATTTCAAATTTTAAGCCGCCTTCGCTGACTACTTTGGTGTGATTGCTGCGCCCATATTTTTCATATTGAAATAAACCGCGCTGACGTCGGCGTTGCTTTAAAAATAATTGCCGAGGGTTTAAGTCGAGGGCTTCAATTACGCTATCACAAACCTCGAGTACCCATGCTTGTTCCTGCTCGTCAGTTTCGTTGCGTGTCCGTTGCAAGGTCCACAGCACCACATCCCCATCATACCAATCAATGATCAGGGGTTGGTCCGGTAAGTCTTTTTCGTAAAGACGGTAGCAGCATATATCGCGACGACGTGCCCATTTGCGTAAATGTTTTTGACGTTTACGGAGACGATTAACCAGGTCTTCAATCATGGATGCAGCTACCTAAATGGCCGTGATGTTGCTCGAGTAATGCTTGCGCATCAGCATAGTTGCATTGGCGATGATGCATCACCACGGCAACTTTTGACTGGCCTTGTGCTTGGTCTAATAAATCGAAGGCTTGTTCGCGACTTAGTGGACAGAGTTCACAAATAATGCGCGCTGCTCGATCGCGTAGTTTTTCATTACTTGCCTTCACGTCGACCATTAAATTTTGATAGACACGTCCGCTGCGAATCATGAGCGTACTAGAAATGCGATTTAATAAGAGCTTGGTGACGGTTCCTGCTTTCATGCGCGTGGAACCGGTGATGACTTCCGGACCACTAGGGCAGTAAATCATATGGTCTAAAGCTGCGGGGGCTTCAACCACTGAGCATGAAATAAAACCCGTATGGCTAGCGCCGAGTTCTTTGGCAATAGCAAAGGCACCACGCACGTAGGGAGTAGTGCCGCCTGCGGCGATGCCAAGCACCGTGTCGCCAGCTTGAAGAGAGAGGGCCTCGAGTGCAGGGCGTGCGCCGTGCGGGTCATCTTCCATGCCTTCGGAGGAACGGCGTAAGCTTTTGTCGCCGCCAGCAATAATACCAATAATACGATTAGCATCGACGCAAAAAGTTGGTGGTGCCTCGGAGGCATCGAGCACTCCGAGGCGCCCTGAGGTGCCCGCACCCAGATAAATTAATCGGCCACCATTAATAAAATCGGCTTCGATGCTGCTGATAAATTTTGCAAGCGCATCCTGACAAGCGGCCATGGCTGTGAGCAGCTGCTGGTCGGCGGCCTGCATAATCTGTAGACAGTCAGCAACGCTGGCTTGGTGAATGGAAGCGCTGCCCTGATAGCGTTGTTCGGTGTCAATGTGTGAGCGATCTGGCGGCAGGCTCATGCGTGATAAGTCCAATTGCCGGCAAGCGGCGCGGCAGTACTGAGGCCAGTGACCTGGCTAAGGGTAATCGGCATTTTATCTTGGCAGCAGGCGGCGAGAACGGCCATCGCTATGGCCTCGCGCTGTTGAACCGGAACATCAAATTGATCGCTGGATACACAGTGCCTATGTTGATTCAGCTCGCTCATTAAACAAGCATTGCGGGCACCACCGCCAGCACAAATTAATAAATCGCTGTCGTTGCAGAGCCCAGCAATACACGCAGCAATCGCCCAGCATGCAGTTCTCGCTAAGTCATTGGCGCTGACGCTAGCGCGCCATTCATGCAGCCAGCGCTGCATTTCATCACCAGTGCCCAAACTTTTTTGTGCATGGCGCTGACTATGTAATAAAGCGAGCAAGGCTTGCCCAGCTTGCTGATGGACTTGGCCCTGTAGGGCGGCCGCACCGTCGCGATCAAAAGGCATCTGCAAACAGGTTTCGGCAATCGCATTTAAAATGTGATTACAAGCGCAGGCGTCGTAGCCGTTAATGGCAGTGACATCTTTATCGGCGGGTAGATGCGTCATGTTGCAAAAACCACCGAGGTTACAGACGCTGCGCCGGCTGCCTGTTTCGTGAAATAAAATATAATCAGCTAATGGTGTAATCGGTGCACCTTCACCACCAGCAGCTAAATCTGCTGCGCGCAGATCTGATAGTACGGTACAGGAAAATGCGCGGGCAAGGGGCGCTGGGTTAATCATTTGCCAACTTAATGGCGGCTTATGAAAGACGGTCTGTCCGTGGACGCAGATAAGCGCGGGTTGCTGAGGACTGTTCGCAAGGCAGTCGCTAATCACTGCTTGATGCGCAGCAGAAAAGTCGTGGTTAAGTTGGCAGATTTCAGCAGCAGTCAGGGCTTCTTGATCGGCACAGCGTCTCAGGCGCTGGGTGAGGTCCGCGTCAAAGGACAGACTGGCTTGTGCAAGTAAACTGACGGACATGTCCAAGCCGTGACCATCAATGGCGACGAAGGCTGCGTCAATGCCATCAATGCTCGTGCCGCTCATACAACCAACCAGATAACGCATGGCTCTCACAGTAGGTCCTCCCACGGCTGAAGCGAGTCCAAGCATTTGCTGTGCGTAATCTGTATATAGTCTTTTGCATATGGACGCTGCTACATTTTTAGATGGCTTGATGGACGAGGTGCGTAATCACGCCGGTGTTGGTCACTCGCTGCTAGGGCGCATGGAAATTGACCCACGCGCACGCCAAGATTTTAAAATATTTGCCGGTCAGCACTATGCTCTCGTTGGTATGTTCACACGCTACCTAGAATTATTGATGATTCGCGCACCACGCTCACAGGATAAAGTGTGGTTAGCCAAAGTGCTCATCGATGAATACGGCGAGCGCAGTGACGACATGGATCATGCCGAGCACTATCAAATATTTATGGAAGCCAGTGGCTGGGGTAAGCAGGACTACGATCAGATTCCTTTGCACCCTGCGATCACTGGATTTATCGCCGAGCATTTACGCATTTGTAGCGAAGAGCCATTTTTAGTTGGTCTGGGTGCGGTTGGACCCGGACACGAATGGGCGATTCCAACGATGTTTGATTATTGTATTCGTGGCCTGCGTCATGCCGGTTATAACGATAATGAAATTGAGTATTTTACCCTGCACTGTGAGCAAGACATCGACCATGGCAATTGGTTGTACGAGGCGCTGTTACGCTTTGCGGATAATGCAGAGGCTCAAGAACAAATTCGTCGTGGTTGTCTATTAAGTTTAGCCGCCCGCGAAAAATTCTGGTGGGGTCTGTCAGATAAAATTAATACCGGGCGCATGAAAGATCGTCGCCCAACGATGAACAGTTCTACCGCTGGTAGTGAAGCACGCGAATATTGCTTAGCTGAAGTAAAGCAGCAATTACAGGTTAGTCACAGTATTCCAGCAGTATTAAAACCGGCAGCGAGTGAAGAAAAGGTATAAGTAGATGAGTAATGCAGCAATCGATTTTGTGTTATGTATAGGTTTTGGTGGTCCAACCAGTGCATGCTGTAAGCGCCGCTGTGAAAATGAAAGCGAATGCCCATTTGAATCCCGCGCTGCCTGCTTTGTTTCCGGTATTTTAGGCGATAACCCCGCGCGCCAAAAACGTGTCGATGAAGTCAGCGAACATTATACGCATTTTGAAGGTGTCAGTCCCTATAATAAATTGACCGAAGAGCAGACCGACGCCTTAGAACAATCGTTGGCTGCCGCGGGCACCGCTCTACCAGTGTTTGTTGCCTATCGTCATTGGGCACCGTGGACCGTCGACGTGCTGCGCAAGATTGCTGCACAGGGTTTGCGTAACGGTGTTTTATTAATATTGGCTCCACATCAAAGTTCAGTGAGCTGGGATTGGTACATCAAAACCGTCGATGAGGCAGAAGAGGCTCTACAACAAGAGCTCGGTGACGCGGCCCCGCGAATCGTGGAAATTGCAGAGCCGTGGTGGACAGATACTGGCTATATCGATGCAATGAGTGCCAGTATCAGCAGCAGCTGTGCCGATTGGTCTGCGCAACGTAAAGAAAAGGCCGCCTTTATTTATACTGCACACGCGATTCCAAAAGCTATCGAAGACACCAGTCCCTATCGCCAACAATTTCAGGAAAGCGCTGCTCTCAGTGCCAAGCAACTCGGCTTAGATCGTCATTACACCGCATTCCAGAGTCAGCCAGGCGACAGCAGCATTCCGTGGTCGGGTCCAGATATTTGCGCTCTGATTAAGACCCTGCACGAAGAAGGCGTTAAAGATATAGTGGTCCATGCGGCGGGTTTCTTGGTCGACCATATCGAAGTGCTCTACGACCTCGATTATGAAGCCAAGGAATTAGCAGAAGGCCTCGGCATGAACTTCCATCGTGCGCCCTGTGTACATGCACAGCCGCAATTTATTGATGCACTGCGTGATCGCGTTACACATGCAATTAATATTGCAACAAACGCATAGGCGTCGTTAGCCCAGCGTTATGCTCGCGCAATAACTGTGTAATGATGGTTGTAGTTAGCGATGTGGTATTTAAGCTCTCCTAAATAGGAGATAGCGGTGCACGCAGATAAATCAGCCTACTCGATTAAGAATCCTTTCGTTGGAACATTCGTGAAGAGTCAGGCCCTGTGTCCCGCGGGCTCTGGTAAAGACACGCGTCATATACAAATCGCGATTCCAGCGTCAGAGCTACCCTTTACCGTTGGCGATTCGCTGTGCATCGTTCCCGACAACCACCCCGATCTGGTTGCGGCCCTGCTTGAACAACTGCCCTGCGCTGCCACTGAAATGGTCAATGCGCCGAATGGTAGCGCATGCACTCTGCGTGAAGCTTTGTTGTCACATTGTACGATTTCCAAAATCAGTAATAAATGTTTTAAATGGTACGCCGCCTTAAGTGGTGATGCCGCTCTGCAGGCCATTGCAGAAGATAAAGAGCAGATGAAGGCTTATCTAGATGGCCGCGATGTTTTGGATCTTGTGACCGCTTACCCGGTGGCGGCGTTTCCAGCGCAAGATTTGGTTGATAAATTAGGTAAAATAATTCCCCGTTTATATTCAATTGCGTCCAGCCAAAAATTAATTGATGACAAAATAGAACTCACCATTGCCATGGTCGAATGGGATAGTCATGAGCGCCTGCGTTATGGCGTGGCATCGACGTATCTAGGTCACCGCTGTCAGCCGGGTGATCAGGTTCGTTGTTATATTCATCATGCGAAAAAATTTAAATTACCAGCAGAT
>CBDUFM010000051.1:0-9933 GCA_965366325.1 uncultured bacterium | reverse complement strand
CCCAACCCAGCACTGGATGCCAAAGCGCCAGCCACGCGTGACTTGCATCTGCACCAATTAAGCGAGTCGAACCTGCTGGCGGTGCGGTTTCCACATAACCACTTACATAGGCCGCCGCTAAACCAATCGACCGTAGTCCTGCAATGCCAACATGTGCAAAGTCCTGACACACGCCACCGCGATGACGCAAAACCTCTTCCACTGGTGTCGATATATCAGTCGCCACAGGGTCGTATGTAAAATCATTAAAAATACGCACTACTAAATCTAATAATCCTGCAACAATCGTTTGTCCGGGTGGAAAACTTTGGCGTACGTAATCGGCCGCTTCCTGCGAGCGTGCTATATGCGGTGAGTTCCAACGAAACTGTTCCTGCACAGCAGCCAGATTGGGCATTTGATCCCAAGCCTGCGTATCCAAGCTGGGATCCGGCGCTAAACGATCAACGGCCACTTCACTACTTGCAACAATACTGAGGCTTTTATACGGCGTATTTATTTCTAAGTGGCGCTCAGCATTACCAAAGCTATCCACTAACTTGTGCAATTGTGACCCAAGCACATCAATTTTAAATTCGTGCTTATGGAGCACCTGTCCAAAGGCAATGTGCGGCGACAAATGCAAGCGATGATGGCTGGTAACCACTGGACTTTGGTATTTATAATTATTGCAGTGACGAATATGATAGGTAGTCATCGTTGATATTCACTTGGCGTTTGATTACGGCCAAAACTAATCACGGGTAAGGCATGGCTAAACCATAAGTGGTCTATGGATTCTGCTAATGTGTGCACAGCCTCAACCACGGTGAGCAATTCTGCTTTTAATCCTGGGTCACCGGTTTTACATTTACTCGCTGAGTAAAGCCGTTTGTGCAAATCATCGTAAGCCACCTGCACAATATCACTGTCAGCGATTGGGCGTGGTAACTGCCCAATTAATTGGCCGATCACATCAATTTGAAAAGACAAGGCGCGCGGATTAGCGCTATCATAGGCAATCAAGTCAATGCATGGACCAAATTCAACAGCAGAGCGATAGCGCGCACGATAGGTTAGTTGCGAATCAGCAATCGAGAGTGCTAAATCTAAATCCTCAAGTTTTCCACCGCCAGAGGCAACGGCCGCCAATAAGCGACCAGCACCAACAGCACGCTGGAGGCGCTTACCCAATTCCAAGAAACGCCAAGGATCTTCGTGTAACATGTTTTCTGCAATTGTTCCGCTCAAGGCTGAACAGATTAATAACATTTGATCGAAGGGATCATCGCCGTGATAATGATCATTTAAATCACGCAAACGTTGCACCTGACGCCATGTATCCGGACTTAAATACGATTGTGTTTTAGTCGAGAGCTGCACTAATTGACTAATGACTTCTGCGACTGCTTGCTTTGGCTCTAAAGCCTTGAGTAATAACGACTCGACTTTATGCGACATTTTCGCTGGTAAGGTCACGCCGAGTGTCCGCAAAACATGTACTAATGCTGCTGGCAATTGTTCTCGCTCGCCAATATCCCATTCACGTTGCATTTGATGGGCAATGAGCAAGTAACGCGCACACTCTTCAGCACGTTCAATGTGGCGGCCAAACCAAAACAAATCATCACATTGGCTGCTTGGCAAATCCATACCCAAACGATTTACCGCCACTGGCGGCATGACGGGTAGCGTGTGTTGAGCGGTTTCTTGCTGGCCATTAACAACCCAGCAGTCTTTCGAACCGCCACCATGGCGAGCACCAAAATGTAATTGATTGGCGCTGCTTGCGCTGCGCAACAAACCGCCCGGCAGTGCTTTATACGTGGCGCCATCACGCACCAAATACATACGCAAAGAAATCGGGCGGTAGCCAATCGCAGCACCATCTAATACGGGGGCCTCAGAAGGTGTTAACATCGTATCCGCACACCACGCCGTCGGATGTGCCGCAATTTTATCCTTTAATTGCTGCAATTGTTGCGGGTTTAATGATTCTGTAAAAATAGGATCGCTCCGCAGCGCATTCCAGGTTTCTTTAATCACCAAGGGACCCTGCGCTAATGCCGCAGGAATGTCAGCACCACGTATACTTTCGCGTCCCTCGATTAAAGGATCCTCACCCAATAATTGCTTGCACACATGTGCAACTAAGGGGCGCAGCACTGGGCTGTCTACCAGGCCGCTGCCCAAGGCGTTGGCAATTGATACATGACCAGCTACTGCGGCGCGTAATAAACCAGGCACACCTAAGGTACTATTTGAACGAAAGGACAATGGGTCACACCAACTATCATTCACAAAACGCAAAATGACATCAATTTGTCGAAGCCCAGACACTGTTTTTAAATAACAACGATCATCACGAATGGTTAAATCTTGACCCGTCACTAAATCATAACCCAGATAGCGGGCTAAAAATGCTTGCTCATAATCGTTATCGCCAAATGTGTTACTAGCGAGAATAGCAATGTTTGGATTCGCAGCGTTGCTGCTCTGGCGCAAACATTGGTCCAACATTTTAAAGAAAGACCGATGTCGTTGTACTTCCATTTTTTGGTATAAATCAGGCAACGCGTTGGCGACTACAAATCTATTCTGCAATGCGTAGCCAAGACCTAAGGGTGATTGACAGCGATCAGCGAGGACTTGCCACGTGCCATCCACCGTGCGCATAACATCCGCTGCATAACAGTGTAAATAGACATTGTCTTTTGGTTTACTGCTGCGGCAGTCTTGTAAAAAATCAGGATGCTCAAAAACATAATCTGCTGGAATCAAACCGCTGCTGATGCAGTTTTGCGGACCATAGCAATCAGCAATTAAGGCATTTAAACAACGAGCACGTTGTTCGAGTGCTTCCACTAATGAGGACCATTCTGCATGAGCCAATATATAGGGCAGCGGATCCAAATCCCACGCTTGCTCTAAATTCGCTTCGCCATGAATCGTATACGTAATTGCTTGTTTATTGAGATCATGTTTGATTCCATCAGACAAATGCTCTAAGTCTTGTGGCGATTGTGTAGAAATATAATTCCACAGCTGCGACCATTCTGGGCGAGGCGTCTGTTGGTTTTCCAACATATCATTACGAGCACTGCCTACTGATACATTCATAACTGCGCTAGTAGGTAGCGCTGCATTTGTCCTTAGCAAGACCGAACGTTAGTCACCAGTCGACTTGCTCAGGGTACGCCGCATATCCAAGGTATATGCCTGTTCGGGAATGCAGGGCGCCGGCTTAAGCGCATAGCTTCCCTGGGTATGGCCTTCAACCTGAAAACGCAGGACCCGACGCCCCTCGGCTTCATTGCCATTCACTGGACGCTTTTCGTAACTCAAGCCACCGGGATGAGCTACATGCACGGTTGCTGCTGCAATCGCACGTTTATTCCATTGGTCATAGACATCTATGTGCAATGGAACATTGGTGCCGATATTGGGATGCAAACAATGCGGCGGCTGCCACGCGCGAAAACGTATCCCCGCTACTGCCTCGCCAACCACACCCGTTGGCCGCAGTGGCACGTCTATCCCATTGCAGGCAATGCTGTGACGACGATTTGTTAAACCACGCACGTGCACTTGAATGCGCTCTAAAGATGAGTCCACATAGCGCGCTTGGCCCGCCGATCCAGACTCTTCACCGAGCACATGCCAAGGCTCTATTGCCTGTCTGATCTCAACAGTAACACCGTCTTGGGTAAACGTACCCAGGCAGGGCATTCTAAAATCAATGTGTGGTTTAAACCATTCAGGGTCAACAGCGATATCGTTGTCTTGTAAATTTGCACATATTTCTTTAAGGTCTTTTTCCAGATGCCACGGCAACATCCAACGGTCATGTAATTCTGTACCCCAGCGCACCAAAGGATCTTGATTCGGTTTTTCCCAAAAATGGGCAATCAAACCTCTAATTAATAATTGTTGCGCACAATTCAGCTGCCAATGCGGTGGCATTTCAAAACTACGAAATTCCACAAGACCTTGGCGACCTGCGCTATGATCCGGACTATAGAGCTTGTCGATACAGCATTCCGTCCGATGGGTATTTCCGGTCGTGTCCACTAATAAATTTCTTAAGAGCCGATCAATAAACCACGGTGGACAATCCTGCCCAGGATCAGGTATCTGCTCTAGCGCCAATTCTAATTCAGCGATGGCATCTTGGCGCGCCTCATCAATACGCGGTGCCTGACTCGTTGGACCAACAAAGGCCCCACTAAACACATAACTTAAACTTGGGTGATTATTAAAACAGGTGAGTAGACTGCGTAGCAAATCCGGCCTGCGCAAGCACGGGCTATCAGCTGGTGTATGTCCACCAATAGTTACATGACATCCACCACCAGTCCCAGTGTGGCGACCATCAAGATCAAATTTTTCTGCCGCTAAATGCAAGTGGTGAGCATGATCGTAAAGTGACCGCGTCTGCTGCACAAAGGCATCCCAACTTGTTACCGGCGGAACGTTCACTTCCAGCACCCCAGGATCAGGGGTCATGGCTAAGCGCATTAAATCGGGGTGTGACGGCGGCTCATAGCCTTCTAATAAAATGGATATACCGCTTTTTGCCGCAGCCTCTTCAACACCTGCAATTAATTGTAGCCAGGCCGTTGAATCTTTCGTTGGTGGTAAAAAGACGCGCAGCACGGCGTCTCGTGGCTCCAGCACCAAGGCACTATAGATTTCTTTGTTCTTCGTTTCGCCTGTTTTATGTTCAGCCTGCACAGTGGCACGCTGTTGGTTAACGCCAGCGCTTGGTGACGCCGTACTACTCTTTGCAAGCACGGTCGCTTGCGGCAATTTTTCTGCACTCATCGGGTCTGGAATTTTCACCACCGGCTCTTTGCCTGCCCATGGTAAGGAATTTAATGGCAAACGAAATCCAGCAGGCGAATCACCGGGTATCAAAAAACAAGATTCTTCGCGTAAATACCACGGTCCGCTTTCCCAAGCACCCTCACCGTCATCGGCCAAGGGAAGCACCCACGCTACCGGTGCACTTGGCTCGCCGCGCAAGATGGCCGTTAGGCGCTTGTGACCGCTCTCCGATTTTAGATCTTCCTTAAGCGGATCTACGCCTACGGGTAAACGTCGCGCTTGATAAGCAAGGTGCCACGGGTCTTCGTAAGCTGGAAATGCATTTTCCTCATCTACGTTAAAGATTTCAGTAAGGGCGTGCATAAATGTTTGTGCATCGGCCATGCTATGACCCTGTGGAGAGGCCTTATCTTTTACTGGTAATGCAGCAAATAAACTCGGGTCCTTCCACAAACTGACACCATCACGACGCCAATAACAACTATAGGCCCAACGCGGTAATTCTTCGCCGGGATACCATTTACCTTGACCATGGTGCAAGACTGCACCGGATGCCCAATCCGCCTGCAAACGACGTAACAAGGTATCGCCAACGCGTTGCTTTTCTTGACCTTGGGCAGCCGTATTCCATTGCTCATCATCCGGATTCAAACTACTCACAAAGGTTGGCTCGCCGCCAGTCGTTAAACGCACGTCAGCGGCACTAAGGCGCTTATCAATTGCTTGCCCACATTGATCAATCGCTGCCCATGTGGACTCGTCATAGGGGCGTAATGGCCTGCCTTTATCGTTAATCCGCTCGACGCTCATGCTATGTTCGAATGTAACGTCGGATTTTTCGTGGGTACCACTTATAGGTGCCGCATCACTCGGTGTCGGCGCGCAGGCCAAGGGGACATGACCTTCGCCGGCAAGCAGACCACTTGTCGGATCAAGACCAATCCATCCAGCACCAGGTAAATACACTTCACACCAAGCATGCAAATCAGTGAAATCAGTGTCCGTACCCGATGGACCATCAACGGATTTTTTGTCTGCGATGAGTTGAATTAAATATCCTGAAACGAAGCGAGTCGCCAAACCACAATGACGTAGCAACTGACACAACAACCACGCCGAGTCACGGCATGAACCGGTGCCAATCTGCAGCGTCTGTTCGGGCTCCTGAATGCCCGGCTCCATACGGATCGTATACGCCACAGCATGTTGCACTAATTGATTAACTTGTATTAAAAAATCGATCGATCGCTGCTCTTTTTTATCAATGCTACTCAGCATTTTCTTGAACAAGCCCTTGGCTGGCAGTTTTTCCAAACACGGCAACAGCTGTTTTTGTAGGCTTTTCTCGTAGGCAAAAGGATATGTTTCTGCATCTGATTCTAAAAAGAAATCAAATGGATTAAACACGACCAGATCAAATACCACATCAACGTTAACCTCTAATTTGCGAATCGGCTCATTAAAGACCAATCGTGCTAAGAAGTTGCCATGAGGGTCCTGCTGCCAATTACAAAAATGATCGCCCGCCTTGACTTCAAGCGAGTAACTATGTATCGGCGTCCGCGCATGAATAGTCGGCCTTAGGCGAACCACCTGTGGGCCTACCTCAATTAAGCGATCATATTCATAAGCGGTATGGTGATGCAGGGCGACCCGTATTGACATTAGTTGCTACTCACAGGGAGTGAAAAATACTGTTTGTATAAAAGGCTATCTATTAAATTGAGTTCTTGTTGTTCTTTGTCGATGAATTCATGAATACCAGATTCAATGATTTCATCGATTTCTGCATAGCGCAGTTCCGATTGTGCACGACCCAAGGCCTTCTCTGCCTTATTCGCAAAACGCCCGGGGGGCGATCCCGTAATCATATGCAACGCCGCATCTGCACTATTTAAACAATAGACCAAAGATCGCGGGAATTTATTGTCGAACAATAAAAACTGAGCGATTGATGCTGGTGTCATCTGGCGATGCTGCTGACGATACATGCGTAAGGCGCTCGCGCATTGTAACAAAGAGCGCCACTGGACGTGATCATAGTTCGTACCAACGTCCGAGGCCTTCGGCAACAAGGTGTAGTATTTGACGTCAAGAATGCGTGAAGTTTTATCAGCTCGCTCAAGCATCATCCCTAACAACATCCACTGCCATCCTTCACCGCGGCTCATAGTTGTTGTACTGAGACCACCAAAGGTAATAGCGCCAAGCTTTATTGATTGGAAAAATACAAACGGATCATCTTGATCGTACTTCTTTTCTTTGACCCGCATGTACAATTCATTGAGATGTTCCCACATCTCACTTGATATAACTTCACGTAAGGTTCGTGCATTTTCACGCGCCATCGTCAAGCAACTGATAATTGACGACGAATAATCCCGATCAAAAGCTAAAAAGTCGATTACTTTATCTTGAGAAAAGTCGGCGTGCTTTTTTACGTAGCTTTCTTGATCACCGGTCGTCATTATGAGCGGCTGCCATTGCCCTGCCGATTCATACTTTCTATCAAGCGTCACATTGAGCGTTACCTCAATGCAGCGCGCCATGTTTTCAGCTCGCTCTACATGACGAGCCATCCAATATAATGCGTGTGCAACTCTAGATAACATTATGCTAATACCCAGGTGTCTTTAGACCCACCGCCTTGTGATGAGTTCACCACCAGACTGCCTTTCTTCAATGCCACGCGTGTCAGTCCGCCTGGCTGGACATAAATATCTTTTGCAGATAAAATATACGGGCGCAGATCAACGTGACGGCCCTCAAACGCATCCCCTATAATAGTAGGCACACGCGATAAACATAAGGTCGGCTGTGCGATATAGCCATCCGGATTGTCTTTAATGCGTTCGGCAAACTCTTCGCACTCTGCTTTAGTCGCATGGGGGCCAACCAACATACCATAGCCACCCGCACCATCAGTCGTTTTAACTACTAATTCCGGCAGGTGTTCTAAGACATATTTCAACTGCTCTTCATCACGGCATAAATAGGTAGGGACATTTTCTATGATTGGATCTTGATCTAAATAAAATTTAATTATTTGAGGCACATAGGTATAAATCGCCTTATCGTCTGCAATGCCCGTTCCTGGTGCATTGGCAATAGCCACCCGTCCAGCACGAAAGACCTCCATCAGACCGCGCACACCGAGCGTCGAATCCTCACGAAACACTTCTGGATCAATATAATCATCGTCTATGCGCCGATAGATAACATCAACCTTCTGCCAGCCATCTGTGGTCGCCATACAGACATATTCGTCAACCACCTTTAAATCACGACCTTCCACTAATTGCACACCCATTTCGCGTGCTAGGTAGGCATGCTCATAATAGGCACTATTATAAATACCGGGGGTTAAGACCACCACACAGGGATCGCCAAGCGTATCGGAGGCTAAACTGCTTAAAGTTTCCAGCAAACGCAGCGGATAGTCATCGACCGGACAAATGGATAAGTCCTTGAACAGGCGAGGAAAACTTCTTTTCATTAACTGGCGATTTTCAAGCACATAACTCACACCAGATGGACAGCGCATGTTGTCTTCTAAAACATAATGCTTGCCATCGACATGGCGAATTAAATCAGTGCCAGTAATATGATTCCAAATACCGAGCGGCGGCTTTAAACCGATACACTGCGGCCGATAAGCTGGATTATCTAAAACCAACTCCTTGGGGATCACGCCTTCTTTCAGAATACGTTGTTCGCCATAGACATCCTGTAAAAACATATTGAGCGCTTCGGCACGTTGGCGCAAACCAGCCTCGAGCGTCTTCCATTCCGATGCCTCAATAACACGCGGTATTAAATCAAACGGAATAATGCGCTCAGTGCCTGACTCGTCGCCATACACAGTAAACGTAATTCCCAAGCGCATCATCGCTTGTTCGGCAGCGTGCTGTCGGCGCAGTAATTCACCCGGTTTTAATTTATTCACATACGCTACAAGTGCCTCACAAGCACCGCGCGGCAAACCCTCGCTGTCGAAGACTTCATCGAAGTGATGGTCCGCATCTGGCTTATACGCCTTAAAGCTAATGTCACTGATTACTTCGGTCATACATGCCCAATCTTTAGGTATGGGGTTAAACGGCGCTCACTATTTGAGCCTCCCGGCTTGAGCTTCCTTTCATGAAGCGCTTTGCTCAAAACACCACTTGCACATCGCGAAGCCAAGCTTCCGAGTGGCGACTTTCACCGTTATTCTACGAGATACTTATCTCTATACTAGAGTGACCTTTAGGATTCAAACGCCTACTTTTGCGCAATTGAGCAGCTTTTTTACACAGCGCGCCAGACCAACCTGCTCCGAGTTAAACGCAACAACAGATAAAAACAGACAACAACAGATAACAACAGCTGCGCAGACTACGATTTAGGTTCGCTTTGGTCAGCTGACCCTGAATCTGGCTCTACTGCCGTTTGGCTTGTCCATAAATAAGCAGCGTAAACCAAGGCTACCAGGCTTTCGAGGCAAAGACTGAAGATAAATGTGCGTGGCTCTTCCGCGTAGGCCACCCTGAACGGAAAGCCGGTATTTTGCTCGTGTATTTCGTTGAGCAGAAGCAAGGCCAAAAAGCCAATAAACAACAGGCCCTTTAGTTTATTGGATTCACTCAGAAACCATATAAACAAAAGACAGAGCGTGGATCCAATCCACAGCACATTAAACAGGCTCTGGGCATCTTGACCGAAACAGCCCCAAAACACAAGCAGCGCTAGCACAAACAATAGACCGGCGCAAACTCCAGCGATGCTTAAGTACTGTTTGCGCTGGGGCGCCTGCATCTACTTAGACATTCCATAATGATTTAATGTAGGCGATGTACGCTTCTTTATCAAAGGCCTTGCCATTGACTACGCGCTCTTGATCGAGGGCTAATTTTTTAGCGATGGGTTTATGCGCATTGCCGTCGCCCCAATAGCCTCGATGACTGAGTGGTGTTGCCGCAGAAACGACACCACCAATGCGCGTTGCATAATCAAAATCAACAGCGGCGTCATAATGTGCATTCACCTTTTTAAGTGGCCATGCGATAACATCGTCATCATCAAAAATATTAACCCAAACTCCGTTGGGACGTTCCACTAGAATTGGGCTGTCGGCATTATCGGGAT
>CBDUFM010000050.1:0-9940 GCA_965366325.1 uncultured bacterium | reverse complement strand
ATCCCGGAGCCAGACCCGTGCGGCGGCGCCGTACTGCCCCTCTGTTAACAAGGCATCGCGCAAGGCGGCGCGGATTAAGCCAGAACAATCAATGCCCTGCGCAGTTTCACCACCCCAAACATACTGGGTTCCTTCATAGGCTTTGAGTTTAGCTACATACAGATCATGAGCTGGCGCCGTAATGCCACTCGTCAGCAACAAGTAAGCACTTCCTAGCATTCCGATTAGGGCCATATATTTACCGATATGGAATCGCCTCCACATTGTCAGCACTGTAGACAGAAGCAGCAGCAACAATGCCAAGCAGACCAAGGCACGCACCGCATTATTACGCACTGGCTGTGCGCATTGAATGACCGCGCTTATTCCAGCAAGAACAGTCAGCAGATAAACTGCCCGTAGGCGCAACGGTGTCAGCCATGTGGCTGTAGCCTCTGCCCCACTCGTTAACACCTTCGCTTCATCGCTGTTAGTTTCCAACATGCATCCTCATTCAGCTTCAGCCTAAGCAAAGATCCACAGCACTGCAATCAATTCGCCAGCAATCAACAATCACCCTGAGACACAACAATAGGACCATGTGACACAAAAGTAAATTCTCCTTGTTCCCGGAAAACTCATGAACTATATATACCCTTAAGCAGGTGATCGTAAACACTGATTTACTCCCACGCCAAACAAGGCGTTTCCAGAAAACCCAAGAACGATAGAGTTAGGTTGAAAATGAAAATACAGTGGCTGCTATCAGTTATCATGCTCTGCGTCGGTTGCGGTGACAACTCACATAATAACCTGATAATTACTGATTATAATGCAGATTTACCGGATACCTTTGGGCCCGCATATGAAATATCGATTGACGGTCAACCTGTTATGCAAATTGCATCATTTAACGTTGATGTCATAATTAATGATGTGGGCGACAGGTACTCTGCTGCTATAAAGGATAGCGGAGACCTACTTTTTCATGTCGAATACGACCCATCTACTAACATAGTTTATAAAGTGAATACGAACGCCAAAATACCAATAGAAAATGATTCAAAAGGTGAATGGACTAACATTGAAAATGGTGTTAAAGTACGATACTTGGATATAACCCAATGACTATCTATCGTTCTTTTATTATGAACAAGCCATGACCGACATCGAATCCAACAGCAGCTATACTTGCATCAATGATTTCAATACCAATGCCACGCTTACACACCTAGACAGGTTATAATACCTTCAGAACGCACTACAATTAGGATGAGACATTGTTGACCCACAATAAGTTATTATTCTCTTTAATTATTATCCTAGCTATCGCCGTAGCGGTACTGTTTGTTCATACAAGCAAGACCCACAGCACATTAGATGTCTTAAGCAAACGGCAAAACAGCACCATGCAAGAATTCTCTGATTTAAAGTTTGCTCTACAAATGGGCTCTCTGAGGTCGCTCCACGTGATCGAGAAAGCACTTAAAAACGGATTGGTGAACAATGAAAATCAATCCGCATGGGCTGAATTTGCACTCTCAATACCAAGCGTAGCTGGGGACCTGCCAATATTTCAGGAAACCTTTGAACACATTATTAGCGATTTCGACGATGGGAACCAGCTGGTAGATGTGATGAAATCAAATAAACATCTCTGGTTTGATCGCCCAGCGCGGCTGCATCCATGGAGTTCACACACGGATGGAAGCTAGCCCAAGCGACTTTGCCCCGCAACGGCCATGCAGGATCAACCAGTCGAAGGCACCCTGTGTATAAGCATAGCACAAGACCGCAGTCGCCTCGTGGCTAACAATTCCGCCCCCACGCAGCATCCCAGCAGGCCGACCAGCGACACACACGTCGTAAGTCCATCTGCATATATAACTTACAATTTGAGCTCTGTGTTTCCCCAGTCCATGGAAACACCTTGCCCTCGGCATATCGGTGATTAGCATGCCGCGCCACAATGGAGTTGAAGTATGGCACATAAGGCTGGTCAAGGTTCTACAAGTAATGGTCGCGATTCGAATGCACAACGCCGTGGCGTTAAGGCATACGCAGGCCAAACTGTTAAAGCTGGTAGCATCATCATTCGTCAATGCGGTACCAAGTTTAAACCTGGCAAGAATGTTGGTCTTGGCAAAGATTACACGATCTTCGCAACATCACCTGGCACCGTTCAGTTTCGCAGCAACCGACGCGTCGACGTCATTCCTGCCGAAGCTAACTAATTAGCACCAGCTCCTAGCGAGTAGCACGCTGCTCGTTTATCCCATAAGCCGACTTCTCTGGAGTCGGCTTATTTGACGTTGGGCCACTGCGTGGCGGCCAAGCATAACGATACGAAAAAGCCGCAGCGTCCACTACGGCTTTCCCTTTTCGACACCCACCCGCGGCTGATGCTGCCGGGTTACTTACTTGCGCGGCCTAATTCCACAGCTTGTTGTACATGCGGTCGTAGAGTGGTTTCAGCTCTTCAAGCTCTTTCTTAATCGCCTCGTCGGTACAACCGGCCAATAAGGCATCGAGCCTTTTCACCGCCCGATCAATCGATGTGCGCGCATCAGCGACCATTTCAGCGCGCTGTAATTGACGCGCATCGTTAAAGGATTCAGACATCTCCTGACGCGCATTACCAAACAGGATATCAATTTCTTTATTTAAGGCCTCGGTGCTTGCTGCCATATCAAAGCCATCTTCTTCACGTAATTTAGTCATGACTTTGCGTGCCTGCACAAATTTCAATTCCTTAGCCAGCGCCTTCACTTCTGCCATAATTTGTGGATTACTCATCTTCGCGTAATCCTTACCCTTAGGCAAATCAGGTTCGCCATCAGGATTATTCACAGCTTCGCGCTCAGCGTTGGCCTTTTCGCGTGAGGCTTCAATTTTTGCCTTGCGATCTTCTGCCTCTTTAGCCTTACGCTCAGCTTCTAACTTAGCCCGCGCAGCTTCTTCGGCGGCACGTTCTTCATCAGATAATTTCTTGCGTCGCGCCACTTCATCAGCAACGATTTTATTTTTACCGTTTATGGTTTCAATATAACGACTATATTTGGTTGAGGCGACCGGATCTGGATCTCCCTGCAAATCTATTGGATTACGACGGAAATCAGCAATCGATTGCTGCAAGGCTTCGAGATCCTCTTCTTCGGCAATTGTTGCGATGCGCGTTGCTAACCAATCACAGTTACGCTTCACCAATAATTCATTGGCGATATCCGGCACCTCATCCATTCCTTTGCGCACGGCATCTAAAACATTCTTGGCCTCAGTCGCGTAATAAATATCAGCAAACGCTGGATCTGTATAAAATTGCGGATCATTGGTTCCCATCGCAAAAATGGGCTGGGCAATTATCGCCTCAATTTCTTTCGCAATCGCCTCGGCCCCTGCTGGACTCTTGGCTTCTACTTCTTTTTCAAATTGGACCAACAAGGCCTCAGCTTTTTTCAATTGCGCATCGGCAATTGGTAAATTCGGGTTCGGCAGGGACTGCCAAATAATGAGACCAAGTAGCAGAATACCCACTACCACAGCAATATTAATCAACATTTGTTTTTTCTTACGTGCCGCATTTTTATCTTCACGGCTATTGCCCGTCGCTTGACGGCTAGCATTTTTATCATGACGCGCACTTGGACGACGATCACTCGCCTCGCTTTTCATACGCGCACTACTACGACGTCCGCTACCTGATTCCTCAGCAGCAGAGGTCTTCATCCGTGCGCTACTGCGACGACCAGCACCCTCTTCAGGCGCTGCCTTGCTGCGGCGTGAACTACGACTCGTCTGGGGCCGTGCTTCTGCCTGTGGGGCTGCTGCCTCAGGTGCAGCGGCTTCAGACCGCCTAGATGTTCGTTTCGTATGACGTCGGGTACTCATCTGGTTTTCACTCCTGAACTTGAGCAGAGGCTAACAGCGCAAACAGCAGCTAACATGGCGAAGTGGCCTCTTGGCAATCATGTGTCAACGACAGTAAGCAGCACCGTGTTGTCCCTCAGCAACGACAGCAGTACTTTAAACGACACACAACGACTCCTGTTCAATATTTTTGTCCAGAAATCAGTACAGTGGTATAGTGGTAGAGCAGCTCACCGAACGAGCACTCTGCTATATGCATAAAAACAGCCCGCTCCAAAAGGAGCGGGCCGCAGTCTGAGCCGCAGCTCAGCAACAATCCATCGCTGCAGGGTCGTCTATTCGCTCAAACCCAATTCAACGACACCTTCCAACAACAAGCCGTGCTCGGTTTTAATGCCGTGACTGGTTCCGACGCCAAAAACACCTTTTACCTCTTCCACACTCGGCAGCAGTGGCAAAAACATGCCAATCGCTGGGTTCATGACCGCCAAACCTTTGAAGTCTTTATGCATAACATCAATGGCATTGCTCATGCCCTTATCGACATCTTGAATAGCCCACACAAAACCACTGCGTGGTGGCAACAAGGCCTGAGCACGTGCATAGGCTTCGGTTGCTAGCAGCGTATCAGCAGCAGCAGGTGGCGCCTGAATCGCACTAAGCATTTGCTCGGTGACGCCAACGCCGGCGGCAATTAAGAGCTGATCATTCGTTACAAAGAATCCACCTTCGAGCCCCGGTTGCATCATGCTCATGTTAAAACGGATACCCGTGGCGCCCTGCTCATCAGCAGCCATACCACCAAGCGCCGCAGCCTGTTGTTGCAGCATCGGCATCGCTTGCTGAATAGCTGTCGTGTCGTTCATTTCCCATACAATCGCAATGCGATCCGAGAAAGTTCCCCCCATACCACCTTCAGCATTTTCTGGATATTTTTTACCGAGGTCCATCACCACAATTCGCTTACCAAAGGTGCCCAAGAACGTTTTGAGATCCGTACCAACAATCATCATCGGCATTTGATTAATTTGATCAATTTTCATTTCAATCATAGGTCCAGCAATTGCGATAGCTGTTTCGGTGACCACGTCATAGATGGCCTGTAAATCAATTGCGTAATGACCATAACCCAAAACCGTATTTGGCACCCACGCCGCAGGTGCAGGCGATAGCTCAGGAAAATCTAACAAGCGCAAAACACCCGCTAATGGCTTCTTTAATCCCATAAACGCATATTGGTGCATTTTATCACCCTCAATGCTTCCTTGGATGATAGCTGGACGCAAACCATCTAGTGCGAGCGCTTTTTTAACCGCTTCACTATTCCACGCCGGTGCGCCTGCAGCGCCATCCTCTTCAGGAATTAAATCAATTAAGACCTGTGGGTTAAAGGTCATTTGCACAGCGGTTGCGCCAGCCGGTATACCGTCAGCCAAGCCACTGGTACCCATAACTGCTTTTGCAAATCCGTTCTCGTCACCCCCAGCAGCGCGTGCATCTAAAAATGATGCAAAAGATTGCTGCGTTGCTTCTAGGCCACGCTCTTCAGTAATCGCAAATACATAGGCACCGGCATCACGGTGCATATACACAATCGCATCACCGCCATCGATATTCAATTCAACAACATCGTGCTCACCAACCTGAAAGTCACTGCGTTTAATGGCATCTGGATCCGCTTGATTCATAAGAATCGCTTGATCCAAAGCGGCAGCTAGGCGATCGCCTAATTCAGCTTCCGCTTCAAAATACACAAAAAGGGTAAAGGCTGGCTCTGCGCCGGCCGTATCTGCCGCATGCAGGGCAACGGCCAAGCCAGTCTCTCCCTGTAGTAGTTTCGGCAGGTCGTCAGCTTTCAAGTTAAAGGCTGCAATAGTTTTGGTAAATTCATCAAAGGCACCTGGCTCGTTTGATTCGATCAGAGCAACAATTTTATCCCAACGCTCTTGGCTGTTAAACAGGCCCATTAATTTAGTAGGTTTGAGTGCCGCTGCCAAATCAGCACCATTAGGTACTCGAACGTTAAAGACCGTGTTATCCGGCAAACATTCAAAGTTAGTCGCCGCATGCATTTGAGCAGGCAAGATGCTCAAACATAAGAGCGCTAGCGTTAATAATTTCATGTGTCGTCCTTTTATTGTTTGGATCCCTGTGCAGCAGTGCTGCCAGGAGGTGATAAATATTTAATGCCATTTTGTGGCTGCGATGCATCGTAGACATATGCGTCGCGGTTGTTTAAAAAATCAATTAAATCAGTATTAGGTATACCAAAGGCAAGACCACCGAACATCGTATAGCCCGCACAGGCAATACCGACCACTTCGCCACGCTTATTAAACAAGGGCCCACCACTGTTCCCTGGATTAATCGCTGCATCAGTCTGAATAAAGCGCAAATGCCCTAAGGTCCGAGTTACCGAACTAACAATGCCCTTCGTGACCGTCCGCTCAAGTCCCAACGGATTCCCAATAGCAAACACCATATCACCGACAGCAACCCCAGCATCCTGACTGATAATCACTGATTGCAGATCTATGCCAGTTAGCTCCGCTTCATCGATTTGTAATAAGGCGATATCGCGCAAGGGGTGAATTGCCAATAGGCGCACGCGGTGAATCTCTTTTTTCTCTAAGCCATTTTGACGCTGCATAAACAAGGTCACAGTAATAGTCGTTTCACGCTCGACGACGTGGTAATTGGTAATGATATGACCAGCCTCACTAATAATAAAACCACTACCAAGACCACCCGGCGTACTCACCTTCACCACGGCTTCACCTAATTGTGGCACCAACTGCGAAACCGATGACTCGGGTAATTGACCAACGGTATACACATCATGCTTGGCAAAGGCATCTTCCTGAATGTTCTGCGCAACGCGCTCCATGCTGAGGACCTGTTGTTTATCAATACGCAGGAGATCATAGCCAAGGTCGAGCACAATATTGAGATCATTCTCACGCAGTAAGGGACCGGTTACCGTTGCTCCATCTTTTAAAGCTACTTTTACACGCTCAGCCTCAACACGAACGCGCTCAGCTTCCGCACGGCCCTCCTCGGCCGCGGCGAGCGATCCACCTAAGACAGTGAGCAAAAGGCCGCTAGCAAAGACACGCGCTAGCACATGGTGATGCCTCTTATTTCTTGCTGTACCGCTATTCATCACCACTCCTAATTCTTCTGACTCAAGTAGAGTAAAATACGATCATGGCACTTTAAAATCAAATCAGGAATTTCATCATCGTCAAAACATTGGCTGACCACGACTTGTGGCTCGCGCTGTTTATGGCGTTCTTGTGGCGCGCCATAGGGATAGGTATTATCTTCAAACACCTGCCAAGATGCCAAGGCACGGGTTTCGTTTTCAGTGCGCGCAAACAAAGACAGGCGATGACGACCATCATCACTGACAATCAAACCCTGCCTGCGTTGTGCATCCACCTGCACAGGAAATAAACGATCAAAACTTAATTCTTTCACGCCAGCAGGGCGCAATAAACGTTCATCGATATGCTCAAGCGCCTGCAAGGTCCAAGCCTGACCACGATCCAAACGGCAAATCCAGCCAGACTCCTGCACGAACAGACCCAAGACGGGGTCTTGATGTAAACTATAACCACCCGGTAAGTCGTATTGCTGCGCGCGGCGCATGACACCGCTCGCATCCTTTTCTAATTGCACTAAATGCATCGACTCTGCCTCTAAGACAAACTGCTCTTGTCCAATACGCACATAATCAGAAACACGTAGACCGTCTTCTAACATAATTTGATCCTGCGCATGCAGGTCATCATCCAGCCATTGAAGAACGCCATTATGCAAACGCTGCGCTTGAACCTGACCCGCTTGATTTACGTGAACGCGGTATTCATCAAGATTAATATTTTTAAGATGTGCCGCTTCAACAACACGCACAGGCTGGTCAGCTGCCGTGAATACAACAATACGGCCATCACGTTTAAAGCTGTCTTTTACCAACAGACGTTGTCCACCGAGCCACGATGCTGCCTCTACTTTTTTACCCTGGTTTTTAAAAATCGTTTGCACTGGAGCATCGGAGGCCTTATCCCAGGTGAATAATACAATATCAGCATCCTGTTTCTGGGTCCACCACAGGGTATCTGCAACACGACCGATTTGTAATAGCTTTACATCCTTCGCTTGGTGCGCTGCTGGCTGCCATGGTTGGGGAAAACTAAAACGTCCCGCGGCCCATTCACTTTTATATAATTCTGCGTCGCCTTTGCGTTTCAAAAGCAAACAACCTGGTTGTGACTGCGGCGCAAAAATTGCCTCCACCTTATCAATGCATGGGAAACTAATTGACTGTTTCCAGTCTCCCCCCTCGTAGACGCTGACCAAAAATTGTGGATGCTCGGCATCAATCACAACCAGTGCCGCTTGATCGCCTAAACGCACACCAGCCCAAGCAGCCTGATCACTGGGCAAACTCAACGCACGGCGCAAACCAAAGCGCTGTTCTTTTTCAGGCTTCAGCTGATAGCGCCTGAGCAACGATGAACCAATTGCGTCAATTAAGATAATATCGCTAGCGGCATCGGTATTTTCTAAAATAATCGCATCACGAATTTTCTGTTCATAAATTGCCTGCGGCGGCCTAAAACCATTTTCATTGCGATGCCACACTATCGATTCCATCGCTGATCCGTAGGTCTTAATTAAATCTTCATCGCCATCACCATCTAGATCACTAAGAAACCATTTCCATGCGGCACCTGCTTCGCGCGGACGCATCCACGCCAAGCGCGGCTGTTCGCCAAGCGTCACTATCTGCGTACCGTTGTCGGTTGGAATGAGTAATTCATTACGCGAAGCCACATACAGCATGCGCAAATAATGAGCTGGCTCACCAGCCAAAAGTGGCAAGGCATAGTCTAATTCCCAGGTTCCTGCGTCGGTGTATGCATAGATTTCGATGTGATTGGGTGGACCAACCAAGACCGCCAAACGACGCGGGCCCAAAACCACTACGTCACGCGGCAGACGCTCTAAGCGAAATTCTTTTTTTTCAAAACGCGCGCTCAGTGGCAGGGCATTCACATCTTCTTGCTGTGCAGCTGCACGACGTTTGCTCGCGGGCACGTAGCTATACCACTCAATTAAAGACTGACGGCGTTGGATCACCAACATATTTTGTCGCCCATCACCATTCACATCGCCAAATCGTAATTGCGCATGTGAACTAGGCAGTCCGCGCTGCTGCCGACCGTCCTCCAATTTAATAACTTCTAAGGATTGCCAGCCAGCAAAATCGGCATCTCCATGGAGCGTCGCATGAGCTTCTGCGGCAATGCTAGCGTTCGGCGCCCAAGCAGGGCACAACACTATGAATAAAGCAAACAACAAGCTGTGACGCATATATACATTCCCGTAGAGCTGATTCATAATGGCCCATATTTGACTGACTCAAGGACAACTGACTGATTGCGTATCGCACTCACTACGCGGTAAGCTAGCACTGCGCAGCCAGCAAGGGTGCATGGACCGCAACGCTGCACGCGCACACAGGATTCAATCGCCAAGCAGACCATCCCAGGGGAGAAACTCAATTTCAGTGCGCTCTTCGCTCTTCGGCACTTGAAATTGCTCATAGGTGCAGCGAAACCAAGCCGGTGCATCGTCTTTCAGATAGCCAAGTTTAATCAGGCAGTCTGGGATCGGCTTCGCACCACCTACCAGATTAGCATAATCCACCAGTCGGGTCCGAAAGGAACGAATAGCTATACGCAGTGGCTCGTCGATTTGCGCACGCGGGCTCAATTGACTACGTATCAACACATACCAGGCATCCCGCTCGCGGGTATAATGTCGCCAATGCTTATACTGCGATTGGTTCTGACTCGGGACGCGCCGCCCTATAGTGATCATCTTGCCAACAAAGTCCAAAGCCACGCGCTCGATACTCCTGCCTACAATCTATTACACGAATGCCACGACTCTAGTTACAGCAGGCGCTGCGCCTAGGGGAGCAATGGCTCTTGTGGTGCCGCTACAAAACGCGGCTGGGTCCAAGCCCAGTGTGCGCCTGCCTGTATCTCAAAACGCACATAGCCCTCTTGCCCAGAGTCCGTCC
>CBDUFM010000049.1:0-9989 GCA_965366325.1 uncultured bacterium | reverse complement strand
ATTGCACCAAATGAAAAGGCAAACATTCAAATTCAATTAGAAAATAAAGATCAAGCACTCAAAGATAGCGACTATGCCAAGCGTCACTTAGAAGAATTTGCCAAATCCATGCATACAGCGCAAGAAGTGATGCAGATAGAAATAGATAAGCGCATAGATCAAGCAAAAACAACGACAGCAAATGCGGCAGAACAGCAATTAGCCCAACAATTAAACACGGCATTAAGTGACAGCATTCAACAAATCAGCAGCCTGAGTAGCAAACAAGCCATCGAAAAAATGAAAGTGACTGATGTGCTTGGTGAACTGGGCGACGAACTCGAAGCAGCCATTGAACTCAGTCACAAAATTGCTCAAGCAAAAGAAAAACTCAGCGACGGGCGCGAGCTTGATAATAGTAATATGATTAGTGACCTGCGCACGCTCTTACCAGGACGTGGCGGTATCAACCAACACCGCCTCAAACAACAACGCGTTAATCGCGAAGCATACGAAGCGTATGTCAAAGATCTCAAACAACGTACCCAGTTAGGCAACGCCTACGCACCTAGCTCGCAGATCACCGCACAGCAAAGTATCGCCACGCACACAAGCACCCTGCAAACAGAGCGCGTGTATGTTAGTGAAGCGCAACATAAAGCTGTAGAGCGCTGCAATAATCCGAACCCAGAACAAACAGCAGCACGTAGCTTAATCCAGCCTGACTTCAAAAGCCTTGCCTTTGGTGCCGCCAGTATGCGTAAGCAACGCATCCGCCTGGATGGGCACTTAGACGATTGGGGTAGCCTCCAACATCCGATGCAGATGAAATTTCATGCCGATGACGCTGAGAACGCCTTCACAGGTGGCATTCCCCTTTACATGCTCTGGTCTAATGAAGGACTGTATTTTTGTTACGAAGTCAAGAACAGCCATCAGCCCGTCACACCCAGTCGCCGCGCACCTTATAGTGGTGATGTCCTTGAAGTGTGGCTAGATGTTTTAAATGCGCGCGACCTGTCGATGAAAATAAGTCAGAGCTCACACCAATTTATCATCTGCCCGTTTGGCTTGCGGGATAGCGCAGGCAGTCTCACAGAATATGGCCGTGGCTCGCGCGGCCTCTTAAATGGAAAAATTTACATTGATGAGACTGAAAAAAAAGGTGCGGCCCGTGCACGTAAAACAGAGAACGGCTACACAGTCGAAGGTTTCATTGCCAACAATGCTTTAGCAAAACCCGTCCTCACACCGGGCATGTACCTTGCTGCCAACTTCTCCATTAACCAACAAAGCTTTGGTGGTAAATATGCAACTCAATGGTCAGCATCCAAAGCCATAGATACACAAAACAAACCGGATACTTGGGGCGACATCGTGCTCCTTGGTAGCGATGCCGAATTACGTTTTCTTCCTAGCGATACTGCAAGCGCAGACAGTACAGACGAGCCAAATTTTCTCTGCATTGGAGATCCCCTCCACATAGAAGTAGAGGACCAAGATATGAACATCCGCTCTGACATTAAAGATCGACTAGCGCTGACGATCAGCGCCGCACACAGCAAACAAGAAATACTGCTCATTCTCGAGGAAACGGATTTAAATAGCGGCTGTTTCCAGGGATCATGCGCAACACAAGCAGCCTTTCGCAAGGCTCAGAAAAACTGTATCGGCGTCCAACAGGGTGATATCATTTACGCACAGTATACAGATGCACGGGCCGCCTTTGGTGAATCAAACCGCAGCGTTAAACGCGCGCTTCCCGTTGCATGGGCTGTCTTCGCACAAAATAATAAGCAATAACAGTGAGGAATATTAGTATGAATACATTTTTTAAACGAGGTGCTCATTGCCTACTCTTATGTCTGTGCACATGTACCATCTATGCAGATGAATTAATCAGCACGAGTGGCGAACTCAGCAAACAACTAGAGCAACAAAGTGGCACAAATTGGTTCATTCAATTATTTGGCGTAGGCATGTGGCCCTTATGGATTCTCTCAATCGTTCTCATTATGCTGGTTGTCGAACGAAAAAAATCGCTCAACAAAGCCCTCATCATCGATGATAAAGCATTAGACGCCTGCATTGATGCTCTGGGGCAAAATGATATCGACAAAGCAATCGCGGTGGCTGGCGCTTCACCGGCAAAACTATGCCAAGCATGGAGCCAGGGCCTACAGGTATTTAAACGTAAACGTGAACCATTAGCCGGCGCGCTTACCACCACCTCTACACTCGCCCTTAAACCACTCAAACGCAATGTCACTGCGATTACCACTATTGGCGTCATCGCTCCATTACTCGGCTTACTCGGTACCGTTATTGGCATGATCATGACCTTTGGACAAATCGAAGCGACTGGTGGCGCCGATAAAAGTGCGCTAGCCGGTGGCATTAGCGTCGCACTTTTTACCACAGCAGGCGGTCTTATTATCGCTATCCCCGCCATTGTCGCGAGTCGTTTTTTCAATAATGCGATTGTCAATTTTGCCGAAGAAATAGAACTCGCAATAAATCGCGCTGATTATTGTTATGATGAAGCACTCCACCGCGCTGAAGCAGACACAGCAGAAACGGAGAGCGCGGCATGAAAGGCGTTACCGACCTCATAGGCAATGAAAGTGATCAAGCCGACCTAACACCAATGATAGACTGCGTATTTCTCTTACTCTTATTCTTTATTGTTACTTCAACTTTTAGTGATCAAAACCTCTTCGAGATTGATCTACCCAAGGCACAGCATGCGCGCAGTGCGAGCACTGATAATGCCTGTGTCCTCACTATCTCAGAACATGGCAATTATGCGATTGGCAATACCGCTATAAGCGACGAGCAATTAGGCAGCTACATTGAGGAACTACATCAACAACAAGCGATTAGCATCTTTGTAATCAATGGCGATAAACGCTGTCCTTATGAAAAAATAGCGCGGGCGATTGATATTGCTCAGGGACTTCAAGTCGCCAATCTCAGTTTCACCGTTCAACAGTAAAGAAATCTCACCATGCAACTCGGTCTCTCATCATGCCTCACGCTCCTAAGCTTTTGCGTACTTTTTAACAACCATGTGTCTTGCAGTGAACTACATGTCTGTGGCCTATTTAGTGATCATATGGTGCTCCAAGACGGGGTTAAAAATCACATTTGGGGTCAGGCAGGAAAAGGTGAAGTAGTCTCACTCAATATTGCCAGTCACAGTTGGACCTGCCAAGCTGACGCAACAGGCAACTGGAGCAGTCATATTCCAGTTTTAAAACCAAATCAAAACTACACCCTCACTATAAAAACCAGTCAGCAGATACAAATAAACAATATCGTTGTTGGCGAAGTGTGGGTCGCTGGCGGGCAATCCAATATGCAGTTTCGTGTTGCGCTTGAACAACAGCGCCAAGCAGCAATTGCCCTCAGTAAACAAACAGCGGACCACATTCGCTTTCTTAAAGTACCCTATCGTACAGCGCAAGAACCCCTTCAAGACGTGAACGCAAAATGGTCACGCATAGACGAAACTAATGTCGATGCAGTCTCAGCAGTGGCATTTTACTATGCGGCCCTGCTGCAGCAGAAACTCCAGAAACCTGTGGGGATTATTCAATGTTGCATCGGCGGCACCGTAGCAGAGACATGGATGTCTAATCGGGCATTACAGCATGAAAAATACGCTGCACTACATACAGGTTGGGATGCGTTACTTAAAGAGTGGTACCCGGGTATCGATGCACGCAAAGTCTATCAGGAAAAATGCAAGCAGTGGCCCGTAGAAAAAGACAAAGCCATCGCTGCTGGAAAACCAGTACCACCATGGCCCAGCATGCCCAAAGGACCCGATGATAAAAATCGCCTTAGCGCACTCTACAATGGCATGCTTGTTGGCATTAGCCCATACACGATTAAAGGCTGCATCTGGTATCAAGGCGAAAGCAATGCCTATCGAGCCATGCAATACCGTGACTTGTTAAAAGACCTCATTATCGATTGGCGCCGCCACTGGGGAAAGGATATGCCCTTTTTCATGGTTGAGTTATGTAGCTATGCAGACGTACAAAAAGAACCCATTGATAAACATCCCTACGCAGTCGCCCGCGAAAGCCAACGACTGGTCGCCAAAGAACTCGCTCATTGTGATTTAATTAGCAGCATTGATTTATACGACAAAGACAACCCCAAAGATATTCATCCCAAAAATAAACGTGACGTTGCACAACGACTTGGCCACCTCGCACTCAGCAGTGTATATGATATACCCTTACCCTATTCAGGCCCGCGCTTCAAAAGCTACCACATAGATGGTCAACGAATCATTGTGGATATGACGTTCGCAGATGGCATGCGGTCACAAGATGGCGCTGCGCTAAAAGGTTTTGCCATCGCAGGAGCAAACCAGAAATGGCATTGGGCAGAAGCTGAAATCAAAGGCAACAGCATCCTTTTAAGTAGCACACAGGTCCAAGAACCAGTCGCAGCGGCCTACGCTTGGGCCGGTGTTCCTATTGGAAATCTGGTTAATAAAGATAATTTGCCCGCCTTTGCATTTCGTACTGATAATTGGCCACGCGCAACACAGGGTGCGGTCAATCCCTAAGAATAGAACAAATCTATTCCTGTGCGCTTGACTGTGCCCGACTCATTTGATCCCAATCTAAGTCACAGATCACCGATGCCTGCTCACCCAAGATACCAGCAACGGTCTCATCATCCAAGAGAATCAAGCTACGACGCATCCCATTATCCGTATCAACGGCTGGTAAATTAACCTGCACATGACACTTGCCCAAACTCGTTTCTTTAAGCTCAACTAAATCCGTAAACACTTCTGCATCATGAATGTCTGCATATTCTGGATGCAATAAGGTAAATTGTTTATTTTTTAATGAACGCGTAATATACATACGCACGCCCTTTATACGCACTGGAACATGCATCAGTATGTCCCCTTCTTTTAAGGCCAAGCCGCGTATGCTATACGTCTCTAAGGCAACTTTTTTATTTTTCACCGATAACGGAGGCAGCGCTACGCCAAAGGAGCGCACCCCTAGTTCATTCCAGGTCCCAGCATTAACCAAGACCTGATCGGCTGACGCCTTCTCCTCAATGCGTGACGCAGTATTCACCGTATCGCCCAACACAGTATACTCGACGCGAGCTGCAGTCCCAACATTGCCCGCGACCACCGGTCCTGTACTCAAACCAATTCCGATAGATATATCAGGCCTGCCTTGAGCCACCTGACTATTATTAAAGCCCACTAAGAGATTTTGCATAGTCAGCGCCGTCGACACCGCATTATAGGCCGACATCCCATCATTAAATGGTATGCCCCAAAACGCCATAATAGCATCGCCCACAAATTTATCGATGGCACCTCCAGAGCGCTCAACACAGGGCACCATATGTGCAAAATAATCATTCATGGTTTGAATGACTTGCTCTGGACTCATTTCTTCGGACATACTGGTGAATCCAATGATATCGGAGAAAAATATCGTCCCCTGACACTTATTCCCACCCAACGCAATATCGATTTCGCCGTCCAACATTTGTTTTACTACAGGCTTCGGTCAAAAGCGCATAAAGTTGCGACGCATATGTGCATCGCTTTCCTGCTGTTCAAACAATAAGGTGTTTTTAATCGAGAACGCCAAATGTGAAGAAATAGCACCCAAAAGTTCCATATCGTCCTGATCAAATTCACGCTTCACATCAGGTGTATCAATAAGAAGCAAGCCCAATATCTCACCCTTGAGCATTAACGGGGCCACCATCGCACTGCGAATATGTAAATTCGCCAAGGACATGCCTTGTTTAAAGTCGGTGTCACCGCCGTCTTGGTAGAGGACAATAGCCTTTTTCTCAAGCGCAGCCTGGCAAAGCGATTTGGATACACGCAATCCATCGACACGATCACGTCCACGTTGTCGCGAAGCTGCCATGTTTAATTGAGCAACATGGTCACCCAAAAATATAAAGCCGCGATCAGATTGAGGGAACAATTTAAAGATACTTTCTATAATTGATCCATACACTTCATTTAAATCATCCAGAGAACCGAGCTGCTCAGTAATATCTACAATCGCCTTTAATTTAACCTTCCACGCATCTTGCTCGTCACCATTATCCGATAAGGCATGCACATCAGCTACTGGTAGCGACATCTTTAAGTCGACTTCCACATCCTCACGCAAATCAAAGGCTGAAACTGCTGCACGTGCCCCACTTGAACCGCTCTCAGCCTTTGCCTGAAAGCGGAAGCGCGTTTCACCAACCCGAATAATATCACCGGGCTGCAAGATATACTGAGCAACTTTTTCTTCATTTACAAAAACACCATTTGCAGACTTATTATCAATAATTTCGCAATGGGCGCCACGATTATGCACATCCATATGGTGCCGCCCAACCATTGCATCAGGGACCTCAATGTCGCAATCAGGTAAACGGCCTGCACGCAAAGACTTAGTGATAGGAATCACTACGCCTGCACGTGCACCATTAAGAAACTCTATTTCAAACATCTTTCCCCAACAACTCCAGCGCAATCATCCTACAGTGCTAGACTTGTCGAGCTATGAGATTTTTACCACAGATGCATAAGTGATTCAGCTTCTCAAACACCCCTCCCTGATCCCAGCACGAACTATTGTTCATGACTAAGCCCATGACTACTACTAATAGATTCGTCTACCAATACAGCACTCAGGCAATCTTTATCACTTCAGCCGGACAGCCCTCCATAGCTTCGATAATTTCATCTCGCAGTGTTAGTAAAATCGCATCCTGTATCTGCGCTCGCTGTTGATGATTTCGGTTGCATTGCTGGTCAACTCTGACTGCAGCAGCTATCACCGCCGAATCTGACTCCATCTGAAAAACCTCTGGGCATATAGATGCACAAGCGTCACAAATAATACAGTCATCTTCGATCCAAACAGTACGAAAGGTTTCTTCTCTATCTTCGCTTGGACGCTGCTCTTGATGCGGATGATCCGCATTTTGCTGATTCATTTCCTTCTCCTATAAAAAAATGTTTGTAAGTGAAAGTGGTCAGGAGGACGGGGTTCGAACCCGCATCTTCAGAGTCACAATCTGATAATCTAAGCAATTGATCTACCTCCTGACAAGATACTGCCTGTCATTCCTTGGTAGCCTTAACGGGATTTGAACCCGTATCTTCACCTTGAAAGGGTGAGATCCTAACCATTAGACGATAAGGTCATACGTTAGAGCAGTACCTAAAAGACATATATTCCCCGAGAAGGCAACGCCTCCACTAAGTGCAGTAAATAAGTGCATAAAAAAACCCACTCAAATTGAGTGGGTCGATGGATTTAATTAGTTAGAGAAACCAATTAGCTCATGCTCTTCTCACTCATAGGACAAACGTGATGTTCACGTTCGCAAACAGTAGACATATGTTCACTAGCCATACCCATGTAAGACATGTGTGCATGTAAGAGCTGAAAAAGAGAATACGTGTTGGTATTTGACATGATGGACCAGTAATAAATCAGTAAATATTTAATGCAAGTAAAATATTAGGGTATGCCTAAGAAAACTGAATGTGATAAGAACCAGCTTGCAAGGCTGGCAAAATAGCACGCTGATCACGGAAACTTAACTGAATAGGCTCACCATTCACTATGCACTTTGAAAAACACTGCTCACGACGAGGCGATTCAAGATAGGCACATACCCCCTGCGGCACGTCTACATCCATACGCAGTACTCCACTATCCTCAGTCTCTAAGGTTACCGTAATGGGACCAAATGGGCTGGGATGCTTAACACGAGCCTGCTTTAAATCTGCAGGGTTTGGCTGGATAAGCACCTCTTGAAAACCCGGTGCCATTGGACGAATTCCCATGACATAACGCGGGATAATATTGGCAGGAGCCGCACCCCAAGCGTGATTCCAATCAAGATTATTTTTATACCGATAATCCCACGCCTCTAAGGTCATGCTTGAACCAGCTGCAATCATATTCCACCAACTACGGTCATGTCGAGCACGCATTAATTCAAGTGCTGCTTGTTCCCCACCATGCAGATACAATGCCTCTAATAAATACTGCGCCCCATAAACACTGCAGGCCATACCGCGCGATTTTACAAACGTCACTACCGATTTTTGATGTTCTGCTGGAACTAAGCCGAATGCCAAAGCCCACATATTACTATGTAACGATGCATGCGTACTGCCCTCGCCATCTCTATAGACACCTTCTGCGTGGTTAAATAACAATGCATTAAAAGTCTTATATACACGTTGTGACTGCTGCGTGTAGTAAGCGGATTTCTCTGTTTTTCCAATTGCCGTTGACATTTTCGCCATTAAAGACAAGGCGTGATAATGAAATGCATTAACCACTGTATTCACCGGCAGCATCTCATGATCGTCACGCTCGCCGATTCCACCCGCAGTAAAGGACCCTGGTGGCCAATCGACTAGATCACGCAAACCATGATTAAAGATAAAACGATCATTATAAAAATTTAAAGATTCTTCAAATGCACGAGTACATAAATCTGACTGCGTACTGATCAAGCCATCTTCTCGTGCTAGCTTAAACAGCGTTTTAGCCTGCAGCGTATCAAAGAACATCTCAATAGACTCTGTTTCCCCGGTGTAGAGATAATCCATCCATGCCATCATTACGGAATGCATTTGCCACTCAGTTGGCCAAGTCGGATACTGCAGCAAGTATTCATGACTGTAACGCGCAAACGCATACTCTTGATCAACACAGTAGTGGCATAATTGGTTAATGTAGGCATCGCCTTCATAAGGAATGCGTTCACGATCGCCGTCTACATAGATACCACAAAATGTTGTCGCCTTTATGGTATGCTTACATATGTCCCAAACCGCATTAAGGGTCTCATCTGAGCAAGAAAAATCAGCCGCCTCATCATTAAAAGGATAATGTACAGCAACCTGTCGTACATCTGCGGGATCAATATCATGCGCATCGGCAATTTCCACATAGCGAAATGGATAGACTTCTCCAATCTCCGCTGGCATTTTTATCCCAGCAGGACCGGTATTTCGTTCATCCGCAGGAATCTGTGCACGCCACAGCGATGTTCCAGCAGCAATCACATCCCCTATCGACAAGGAACGAATGCAGGCCACAGGTTCACGATCAATAATTGGCATCACCTCACCGTCGACCGTCTTTTCCCCAAGTTGCACCTGAATTGTTCGATCAACGCCTAGGTTCCGAAACCGTATCTCGAGCGTTGCAAACATCGCTTTACCGAAATCGATAAATAGCGTGCCATCTGCACGTCTATTGCTCGTCTGCGCAGCAATCCGCGTTTCCTGTAATGGCTGAGTGGTAACGGTAAACACTGCTGACTTAGACATGTGGCGCTTCCTTTGCTTCCCCACTGCGACAAGAAATTCTATATGCATAAACGATAATCGGCAGCATACACAGCGCTACTGCGATTCTAATCCAATACACTTGCACAAAATTACTCAATACAGCTAGATAACTCCCTAAGATGGGACCACACATCCATCCAAAGCTTCGTGCTGTCGCAGCCCACCCAAATACACGTCCGCGTAATTCAGACGAGGTCCCCTTACTCATTAATACCTGCAAGACCGGATCGACGCCAGACATGGCAAAAGAAAAGCACAAAACTATCAGGTAAATGCGATCAATACCCCATTCATAGACTAGTAACATAGGCACACTACATAAAGCCGCTGCGGAAGCCGATCCAATCAGCATGCGATAACTCCCAAACCGATCTGCACACCAACCCCATATGGTTCCCCCTACTGCAAATGAAATTCCTGCAATGGCACCGATATCGCCTACAATTTTTGCTGAGCCAACCAGACCACCGTTCAGCTCCTGAATCAATAATGGAAAAGTCGCACTATCTATGTTAGACATCAAACTACACAGCGCCATTAACAACAACACAGGTATGAGCACATGCATGGCTGAACGGGATTCTTGCTTCGTGGTACGCGCTGTTGTGCGGTCATGGTGTTC
>CBDUFM010000048.1:0-10016 GCA_965366325.1 uncultured bacterium | reverse complement strand
CGAAGCCGTCGTTAACACAGGTTTAAATGAAAGCCATAGGCATGGCTTTTAACCTGCGGAGCGCGTAGTGCAGCCCGCAGCGAAGCAAGGCCAACGAAGCCGACCACTGCTTGGTAAATAAAGCATTAAAGTATTTCTATTTCAATAACCGCCTTCACAGCCAGAGCACGGCGATTCTTTTAGTGAACTCTCTTAAAAGGCCGCTGTCAAACCTTCTCGATTACGTCTCCTACGGAAACGTAGCCGTCTTGTATGACGCGGGCATAGAGTCCGCGTAGCATAAGTGCCTTGCCTATTTTGTTGGCCGTGCACTTGAGGGCTTCTTTGCCAAAGCGCTGAGCGAATTTTTTACAACCGGTATGCGGTTTGTCGGTAATGACAATGATGGCTTCGCCGATGCGTAGCTGTTGGCCAACGCTGAGATTGCTGATGCTGAGATCGAGGTCGACGAAGAGATTATCACCAGCGAGCGCGCGTTTTTCATCAGTGTCGACGAGTGCCTCGTAAAAGCGGTAATTAGTTAGTGTAATTTGAGCGTCAGGGTGCGAGTCGCCATTCTCAAGCTTGTAGAAGGATTCTTTTTTCCAGCTGTCGCCTTCCATGCCGTTTTCTAGGCTGATAAAGGCACGTTGGAGTATGTTGCGCTCATTCTCTCTTGGGCGGGAGACGATCATTTTTACACACCCATGATTTTTTGGGGCGGCCATGACGTGGGCTAGGCTTGCTTCCACCTGTTCTTTATTCAGAAATTCCATGGAGATGATTGTGAGAAGGCTGCGCCTGCTTCAAGAATCTTACTGCCGCATTTATAGTGATGATGAACAGTGCTTGTATTTTATGGCTTGAAGTAGGTCCAGGCTGAACTGAGGCCCTTGGCATAGACATCCTTGAAGGATGTTCCTGCTCCAGGGTAAAGTTGCTTCCAGCTAGGCTGTTCGATAAAATCGTCACGGGCTTTGCGTTGATTAGTGCTTAAGAGTTTGCCTTCAGGGGTGATGGCAAAGATGCGCCGGCCCGTTTGGTTGAGTTCTTCGGGCCAAGCGATAATGAGGAAGAATTGTTCCTGCAGTGCTGCTGATTTTAGTTGGTCGTCGTTGTTGCTGTTCTGTTCACTGCTGCGCATTCCCGTGGCTTCATCGGGTAAATATATTTGATAACGATAGCCGCGTGAGACGAGAGAGCCGTCATCCTCGAGGTTTTGACTGAGCCCAGTAAATAATGGTGGAATCCAATTGCCTTTGTTGTCACTGCGACCGGTTTGTTTTGCGATGGCATCGAGTTCGCTGCCTAGCTGGGCAATAAACCCATATTCCCCAATACCATTGTTGTTGCGATCGCTGAACGCTTTGCTTTTATAGTGCATTTGAGCCTGGTAGAATTGTTTGCTGAGCGTGTTGTGGGCTATCTTTTCGGAGATGTTCATGCGGCTGGGAAACCAGCACTGTATAGTTGTCGCATTGAAGAAAGAAATAAATAAGGAAAACACGACAAAAAGTCCAAGCTTCATGCGTTTCTTGTTGAATCCGACGAAGAGAACGCTCAGCATCACCAGCCAGGGTAGGGCAATGCTGCAGCCGTAAACGAAGTCTAATTGACCTATTTCGTAGGGAGAAATACAGGTCATAAAAATAAGTCGGGCAAAAACGGCTATGAGTATTTGGAGCGTGACACCTATAAGTAATATATGCTTTGACACATGAATAATGCTAAGCATGCACTGTTCGGTGCAATCAAATTAGCGCAGCCCCCGTGCTCGTGTTGCTTACTCTTCCGTATGTTTGTGTTTTACCCAATGTTTTTCGATGTAGTTTACCACGTCTGCTTCCATGTATTGTTTTTTCAGGAAAAGGTGGTCAGTCGTGTAGGCCGTGTCTGGTGGGAGTTTGTTGAGTTCCTCTTCCGAGGACATGATGCAGACTTTGGCTTTGGGGTGATTTCTTTTTATGATAGGCAGACAGTCGGCGCCATTCATGATGGGCATAAAGTAGTCCAGAAGGACGATGTCTGGTTTTAATTCATGCGCCTTAATCAGGGCGTCTGCACCATTGTGGGCGGTGTAGGTATTTTTGTAGCCTTTTTTAGTGAAGGCTGCACTGAGGGCCCCGCAAATAATAGGCAGGTCATCAACTATAAGAATGCGCGGTTGTTTGCTGTGAATGGTGTCTGTGTGAATTTGCTGAATATTTAAAATGGTATCTAAATTGGTGGTGCGCAGGAGTGAGGCGAAATGCGGCTGTATGTTACAAAAGACAATTTTCGCTTTGCAGTCCGACGCCATCTTGTGCAGACGAACCAGCAGCGAGATGCCGCAAGAGTCAACATACTTGACCATTTCTAAATTAATTAAAATCGTGGCATAGGGGTCGATAACAGAATCAATAGAGTTTCTGATGTCATCGAGGTTGTCGTGGTGTATGGTATCGATGTCGATGTTGACCATCGTTTGTGTGCCTTCTGTAATAATTGATAGCATTGTTTTGTCCCTCTTGTTTATTGGTTATATATACATTGTGAACGAAGGTAGCACAATGATATTTATACAACAGAAGAGCTAGGAATAAATTAGAATATAAGCACTTGTTGTAAAATGGGTTATGATTTATTTCTCGCGGCGCATGAACATGATGTATTAGTACTGTGGTAAATGTGCATGAAATTGTCCAAAAAGTGTATGAATACACAGCGTTTAGAGCGCTTAGTGGCGTAGCCTGCCTTCTTCATCAAATTGTCACCTTTCTTGTGGAGACTCCGCCTCTTCGTTATTGGAGTGCAGGGCGTTGTGTGCGCATAATTAGTCTGTGTCAATTTTGCGACCGCTGACATTCATAACGAAGTCAGCGGACGATGTGCAGCGACTAGACCGCAGGCTGATTTGGTAACTCTTATTAGATGGGATACTTATGACTGATTTACGGACTTATTTGGCGGATCATTTAGAGGTTGAATACATGATGGGAGCGCTTGCGAGCCATCAGCATCCTTATGAACGCAGCTGGCGCAGCTTGCCGTACAGCTATATAGCCCAGATAGATGCTGAGGGGATGGAGCTGCACCTGCGTGATCGAGCACCGCTAAGCATTCCTGCTGGGTCGCTTGTTGTCGTACCCGAATTTGTCGAGCATCGCATGGTCTCGGTGGCGGGTGCTGCACCTGAGCTGGGCGAATATTGGGCCATGATGCGCTTCCGTATTTTGGGAACCATTGATTTGTTGTCCTTATTTGATTTTCCAGCTGTTTTACAAACCTGTTCATTGAAGAATGCGCACCAGTTGATTGAACAGCTATCCAAATTGTCGGAGTCGAGCGATCCATTTATTCAGAAATTAAAACAGCAGGGTCTGGCCCACGATCTCTTGGCAAAGATATTAGGCGCAAACGCCGGCAGCGATATGCAACAAGATCGCCTTTTGGCTTTGCAGCGTTTACAGCCAGTTATTAAATATATCCAAAACAATTTAGGTGCACAGATGGATCGCCAGAGCTTGGCGCGTCAAGTCGATTTGGCTGCCAGTCGTTTTCATGAATTATTTAAAGACTGTTTTCGCGTTGCGCCAATGTCCTATGTGAATCGATTGCGTCTACAGCAGGCTGCGCACATGTTACGTAGCACTAATGATGCTGTTTCCAAAATTGGGCAAAGCTGTGGCTTTCCTGATCCGTTTCACTTTAGTCGCAGTTTTAAAGATGTGTACGGAAAGAGCCCAAAGTTTTTCCGAAAATCTGCTGTTCACTAAACAGGCAGATCGTCAAGACAGCGCGGTCTAGCTACAACGCTTCAAGGCCATGTACTAAGCCATTACAAGAAGTTTTTACATCTCTTTGTCATCGACTTGTCATGTTCAGTAGCTAGATTGCCCCTACTTCAAACGTTCATTTAAAGTAGGTCAGATGGCAATACGCACGGATGGAATTGAGACACGAGAGCGCTTGCTGACGCATGCGCGTGATGTCTTCGTGCGCTATGGCTATCAAAAAACGACAGTGGTTCAAATTAGTAAGGTTGCTCAAACAAACGTTGCATCGATCCATTATCATTTCGGTAGTAAGGAAGCGTTGTACGCTGCCGTGTGGAAGCAGGCATTTCAGGAAGCCAACCAACGCTATCCAGTGGTGGACCCTGCGTTGCCAGCGGACGCTACGGCTGAGAAACGCTTCGAAAGTTTTGTGCGTTCACGTCTACATTTGTTCTTAGACGTAGGGCCTGCGAATTCTGCGGGGAAATTATTGTTACAAAATTTGGCAGACCCCGTGGAGGGAATCGAACTGATTCGAAGCGAAATGCTGGGTCCATTACGTAATCATTTACACGCATTGATTAAAGAGTTAATTGCGGTGGAAATAGATGAGGAGCGGCTCTTGTTTTGTGAAATGAGTGTGGTTCATCAATTTATTGCCTTTGGCTTGCGGGTGCGCAAGCAGGGACAGGGTGCCTGTCCGCATGCATTTACACAGGAGCGTATAGAGCGATTTGCAGACCACACCGTGCGATTTTGCCTAGCGGCTTTCGCTGAAATTCGTAGGGAGTTACAGCCTTGAACAAATATCTGTTTAATCTGAGTGGCTGCTGTATGCTAGTGCTGGTCTGTGGATTGATAAGCGCCTGCGCGCAACGTGCTGCGCCAGTAGTTCAGCGTCAATTAATACCGCAGTCTTTTTCTGCAACTGGTGTACTGCCCTTGCCGATGCAGTGGTGGACGAGTTTACAGGATGAAGAGTTAAATGAATTGATGCGGTTGGCTTTGCGCAATAATTTTTCGATTCAACAAGCCTGGGACCGTCTAGATCAGGCGCGCGCACTTGCACGTCGCAGTGGTGCGGATGCTGGGTTACAAGTTACCGGTGAGCTAGGGGCGAGCAAAACTCGCCAAGCAACGGCGGGAACTGCGCAAAGCAGTACTAGTGTATCCGCGGGTTTATCGGCATCCTACGAAATAGATTTATGGGGATCGATAAAGGCGAGCAGTGACGCTGTGTTGTTGGATGCACAAGCACGTGCGGAAGACCTGTCAGCGGCCGCGATTAGTGTCAGTGCGGATATAGCCCTGACCTGGTATCGTTTGGCGGCGCAGATCGAACAGATAGCGCTTTTGAATGAGCAGGCTGCTACGCAGGAAAATATAATTAGCGTTATAGAAGCGCAATTTCGCCATGGACGTGCGCGGGCCGCTGATGTTTTCAGGCAACAGCAATTAATAGCGAACACTCGTGGCCGTATTCAACAGGCTGAGGTCAGCGCACAGCTCTATCGTCATCAGTTAGCAGTCTTGGCTGGATTGCCGCCGCGAGCTACCCTGCCGCATACTGAACCGCAATTGCGCGAGGTGGGTGCACTGCCGAGCACAGGTTTACCGATTGAAATACTGGGTCGCCGTCCCGATGTACAGAGCGCATGGCTGGCCGTGCTTGCTGCTGATAAACGCGTGTCAGTTGCTCAAGCTGATCGTTATCCACGTTTAAATATTCGTGCTGATGTTTCGGCAGAAGCTGAACGTGTTGACGATATTTTTGATAATTGGTTACTGCGTTTACTGGGTAATCTGGTGCAGCCTTTATTCGATGGTGGCAGTCGCAAAGCAGAAGTGCAACGCGTCGAAGCAGTTTTACAGGAGCGCGTCCATGCCTATAGTCAGCAGGTATTAGAGGCCTTACGCGAAGTGGAAGATGCCTTAGTTCGTGAAGAGCGTCAGCTACAGTATATGGATTTATTGCGGCAACAAATTACAGCAAATGCATTAGTCTTAGATAGTACCAGTGATTTATACCTCAAAGGGCAAAGCGATTATATTCGCGTTTTGGAAGCTGTAACATCACAACTAAATTTACAACAGCAATTAATCGATGGACGACGCGACCGCGTGGAAATACGCATTGCCCTGTGTCGATCTCTGGCTGGATCATGGGAATGGACGCGCGGCGAGCGGAACCAAGCCGATGCAGCTGATCTGCGTGTGGAAAGTGAGCCATAAAAATGACAAACGAACAAGTACCGGAACATCAATCAGCCCCAGTGCAGAGTCCTGCGACTGGAGCTAAGCCGGGAACGCTGGCACCGTTGTTGATGCAACTTGTGCTAGCTGCGCTCGTGCTGAGCGTGGGTGTGTATGTGGCATATTATTTATTTGTCCATGTGGATAAGCCGCAGCGGCAAGAACGACCACGACAGGCACGTATGGTCTCAGTGATGGAGGTGCAACCTCAACCTTTTCAAATTGAAATTGAAGCCATGGGAACAGTTGCGGCAGCACGAACGTCGGTATTGCAAATGGAAACTGCGGGAACGCTTATTCGTTTGGCGGATGCTGTTTTCCCGGGAAGCCTGATTCGCAAGGGTGACGAATTGTTGGCTGTCGATGACCGTGCCTACAAAATTGCCGTTGCACAGCGCAAGGCCGAATTAGCGCAGCAACAAAGCACACTCGCCTTAGAGCGAGGTAATGCAGCAGTTGCAGAGAAAGAATTTTCGTTAATTGGTCTAGAAATTAAAGATGAAGATCGTAGTTTAGTCCTACGCGAACCACAACTACAGGCAGCACAAGCCGCAGTTGAGGCTGCGCGGCAAGCCTTGGCAGACGCGGAACTCGATTTGCGTCGCTGTGTCTTGTACGCTCCCTATGATTGTATTGTCTTAGAAAAATATATTGATTTAGGTGAAAATATCGGTGCGGGCACCAATTTAATGAAAGTTGTCGCCTCGGAGGAATTTTGGGTCGAATCATTAGTGAGCGAGCGTGATTTGCGCTGGCTGCAGCTTGCTGATGATGTATCGGCGGATGTCCTTATTCGTCATCCTACTGTTTGGGGAGCGGACGCTACGCGTACGGCTAGGATGCTGCGAGTACTGCCGGCTTTAGAAGATGCTGGACGTATGGCACGTGTTTTAAGCGTATTGAAGGATCCACTTGCAAAATCATCAGCAGAAAAACTTCCATTACGGATTGGTTCTTTTGTTGAAACTGTTTTTATGGGGCCACGCATTGAAGATGCTTTAGTGCTGCCCAGTAGCGTGCTGCATGATGACGATGTGCTGTGGTTGGTAAAAGATGCTGTCTTGCGCATTCAGCAGGTCGAAGTCTTGTGGCGTAATGCGCGTACGGTGTGTATCGCAAGCGGCCTAGAAGCCGGTGACCATATTGTGACGACACCACTTAATGCTGTCGTTGATGGCATGGCCGTGCGCGTTGAGGGGCAAACAAAGGCCGCAGCTGCAGAGAAGGATGCACGGCCATGACCCAGACGGATTTAGAACAGCAGCGTGGCGGTATGCTCGCTTGGATGGTACATAACCGCGTAACGCCTAATATTTTAATGCTGGTGCTTTTAATAGGTGGCTTTGTTTATACGAATAAAATAAAAAAGGAAGTATTCCCCAGCTTTGATGCTGACAGCGTCAGTATTGTGGTGCCCTACCCTGGTGCGAGTCCGGAAGAAGTCGAACAGGGCATTGTCTTGGTTGCTGAAGAGGCGGTGCGTGCGGTTGAGGGAATTAAAGAAATTAATGGATATGCTAATGAGGGCGTCGGACGTGTTTCGGTTGAATTACTAGAAGGCATCGATGCGCAGTTGGTCTACCAAAATATAAAACAAGAAGTTGATCGAATTACAACATTCCCAGAAGATGCTGAGCGACCTGTTGTCGCTTTGGACACACGGCGCCGCAATGTATTGCAGTTACAAATCTACGGTGAAGTGGGTGAAGCTGTCTTGCGTGAAACAGCCGAACAAGTGCGTGAGGCCTTGTTACTGGACCCTGGTATTAGTCAGGTTGAATTGGTTGGCGCACGTGATTATGAAATTGCTATAGAAGTGTCAGAGCTATCGCTGCGAAAATATGGATTGACCTTACAGGCAATTAGTAGTGCGATAACGGGGTCTGCAGTCGAGATCCCAGGTGGCAAAGTAGAAACCGCTAGTGGAGAAATTTTGGTGCGCGTGAAGCAGCGTAAGGACTGGGCGCATGACTTTGCCCAAATACCAGTGTTGACTAGCGCTGCTGGATCAGTGCTCCGCTTAGGTGAAATAGCAACTGTACGCGAGGCTTTTGAAGACACGGAGTCACGTGCTTATTATAATGGCAAGCCAGCTGTCGGCTTGGGTGTGTCGCGTATTGGCGATCAAACGCCAATTGGTGTCAGTGAACGAGTCTATGCGGCGATGTCACAAATAGGAGAATCGCTGCCACATGGGATTGATTGGACGGTATCCAGTGACCGATCAGATATTTATCGTCAACGTATGATGCTTTTATTGAAGAATGCGTTCTTAGGTTTGATATTAGTGTTAGGTGTTTTGGGGATTTTTCTTGAATTTAAATTGGCGTTCTGGGTGACGATGGGCATTCCGATTTCGTTTTTGGGGGCGTTTTTGTTTTTACCGGCGATGGGAGTTACATTAAATATAATTTCTATGTTCGCTTTCATTATTGCACTCGGCATTGTGGTTGATGATGCGATTGTTGCCGGGGAGAATATCTATGAATATCGACAGCGTGGCATGAATTTTGTACAGGCAGCGATCCAGGGGGCCAAAGATGTGATGATGCCCATAACCTTTGCAATTATAACCAACTGTATTGCTTTTATGCCATTGGCTTTCGTGCCCGGATTTATTGGACGCATTTGGGGCGTCGTACCCTTGGTCGTGGGAACGGTTTTTGTTATTTCGTGGGTAGAATCGCTTTTGATATTGCCCTGTCACTTGGCTCATTCGGAGCAATCAAAGGGTACGGCATTTTCACGCTGGTTTCATCGGGTACAGCAGCGCATATCGAATGGTATTCGTCATTTTATTTATGAGGTGTACCAGCCGTTTTTACGTGTCTTGATGCGCTGGCGCTATGTATTGGTTACGGTGTCGGTGGTGATTTTATTGATAACCTTTACCTGGATTAAAACTGGCCGTATTAGCATGATATTTATGCCGCGCGTTGAATCTGATTATTCAGTGGTAACGGCGACTTTGCCACTCGGTAGCCCCGCTTCGTTATTGGAGCCAGTGCGCGAGCAGATTGAATCAGCTTCACGCCGCGTCAGCGAACGAAATGGGGCTGATGCATTGGTGGAAGGGATGTTTACCAGCATCGACGATAATACAATCATGGTGTACACCTATCTCACTGATCCAGAGCTGCGACCAATGAGCACAGGCGCATTTACACGGGAGTGGCGCCAAGAAGTTGGAGAGATTATCGGTCTCGAGAGTTCGCGTTTTGAGTCAGATCGTGGTGGGCCCGGATCAGGAGCGGCTATTTCTATCGAGTTAGCGCATAGCAATAGTGCGACACTCGAATTGGCGGCCGCGTCGTTGGCTGCATCGTTGGGGCAGTTTCCACAGGTAACGGAAACCGATGAAGGTTATGTCGCCGGTAAGCGCCAATTTGACATTGCGCTCACAGATAATGGCCGCGCTTTAGGGTTTACGGCGCGCGAGCTAGCCAGTCAGGTGCGTGATGCGTTTCAGGGCGCGCAAGCGATGCGCCAACAGCGTGGTCGTAATGAAGTGACGGTTCGTTTGCGTCGTCCATTGACCGAGCGCATGTATGAGGCAGATATTCCGTTACTGATGGTGCGAGCGCCGAATGGTACTGAAGTGCCCTTACGCGATGTGGCTGAGATTAAGCGGGGTCGCGCCTATACGGCGATTGAACGTAGTGAGGGGCGACGCACCTTGACGGTCACCGCGGATGTAGAGCCAATTGGTGCCACTGCAAAAATACTAGACGAAGTAGAGACAACGATACTGCCCGAATTGCGTGCTAATTATCTGGGCCTGTCCGCTGCCTATGGTGGCCGTCAGCAATCACGCAAAGAGAGCACCGACGCTTTATTCTTTGGTTTATTAGCAGCGCTTGCATGTATCTATGTCATTTTAGTTATTCCGTTCAGAAGTTATCTGCAACCAATGATTGTGATGCTAGTTATACCTTATGGTGTGGTCGGCGCCGTTCTTGGTCATATTTTAATGGGCTATAATATTAGTGTTATTTCCTTCATTCATGTCTGGTCAAAATGAAAACGAAA